>JAITBS010000490.1 GCA_031283515.1 Planctomycetaceae bacterium | reverse complement strand
CTGTCAATATGAGTCGGACGATTTTGAATAATCGTTTGAATCGCTTGCTTAACCAATTCTGCGGTAACAGGTTTTTTATAATCAAATTGCAAAATTTCGTCTGTTATTTCACGGGCAATTGCATTGACAAGCCAAGGTTGTCCTTGCGTTTGTTCAAATACTAATTCGACGGCGTCTGACTTAAATTTTTGTCCCGTTTCGTCCGTGTGTTGACGGTAAAGTTGAACGATTTCGTCTTTGGTAAAATTATTTAACGTCAAAGACTTCGTAACAACATTAAACGGACTAGCACTGCCAAGCGTTTCACTATCAGGGCGAATTTTTGCTTTGTAATCGCGAATATTACGCATTCCAACCAACGCTACCGAATGAACAAATGGTACTACAGCACGATCAATATAACCGCCGCGTAATTGTCTCAAAAATAAGAGTAACGTTTCTCCGCTTAAACAATCCGCTTCGTCAAAGAATATCACAAGAGGTTTGTCAAGCAACGTACAAAACTGTGATAATGAAAAGTTCAAAACGCCGGTGAAGTCTTCAAAATTCACATCTTTGGCAAAGTCAAGTCGATGCGGAATTTTCGTAAAATAAAGAGCATTCTGAATAACTCTTACAATTGCCGGTATGCCTATTCCAGCATCGGAAATATTTTGTACTTTATCCAACTGACAATAAAGAACGTAATATTTTCCATCGGCGTTAAGACGGTAGGCTAAATCTTGAATATAAGTTGTCTTCCCGCTTTGACGCGCCGCGTGAATTACAAAATATTGCTTCATATCTATCAACTGTTCCACGCCGCTTAAACGTGTCGCGGAATCGATCATGTAATGATCTTGATTATTACATGGTCCGGCAATGTTAAAGTATTTCATAATATTATTAGAAAATTTGTGGTATATTTAAAACCAATTTAATGACACAAGTACAAACGATCACTGTTGTTGAGTCAATAATAGCAAAACAATAGACGCGATCTTAAACGCCCATTATCTCCCATAAAATTTCTGATTTCGTTACTTTAATTCTCCCAATTGACAAGATAATCTTGATTTTCGTACCATTTTTTGAAATCACTGTCTTTATTGAGCGGAAACCATTTTTTTGTGAGATTTTTGTTTCTCCTCTTGTTGTTGCATTAAATTTCATTTTTGGGCATGACACCTCGTGCCAAAGTCTTATAAAACGTGCATTATCGCTTGTTATACTCCTCTTATTTTAAAATTCGTCTTGACGTGTTAGTTACAAAAAAATATACTTCGTTTGTTGTTGTTTTATTTTTCAATTTTTATAACCTATTATAAATCATTCCCAAAGAAGATCAACAAGATCAAGAGTAAATATGAATAGAAGAGATGCAAGAAAGACGCATCACATACTATGTTGGTTCGTATTCTTATCGTGCTTGTTCTTGAGAGGGGAGATTCTGTGTCTTCAGTTGCCGAGACGTTCTGACTTGACGCCGATACGGGGCGTCAACGAGTGAATATCAACGGTACTGTGAACATTAGTACATTTGAAATCAAGGTTGAATTTTACCTAATTTAAACAACAAAATAACTAATTGTTAGCAATGTCAAGTATAAAAGACCCAACGATAGGACAAAAAGGGTCAAAAAGATCCAACAATATCTAGCATTACTATCTGGTTGTTAATTTAGGTAAGTTTTTATAGGCGAAATCGACAAACATTTATCATTGGCAGATCGGCGGAACAAACAAAGCCTTGAAAAAAGCAGATTGAAAATAGAAAGTCTATTGCTTAAAATCACAAATTTTGTTAAAATTTCACCCATCTTAATACACCAACCTGTAAGCACTAGGAAATTTTTCAGGTCTGTAGAGAGTTGAAAAAACGACATAATTGTCATAATATGTACTGTGGACAATGTTTAAACTACTATATTTCACGGGAATATTGTATGACCTGTTTTCTTTTTCAAATCAAGACGATATGATTTACAATAATATTTTGATATTTTGATTCTGGCAATGTGGTTGAGTGGTTATATTATGAGTTTTTGGTATTTTGCCAGCCGCTTGGACATTGCGAAATTTTTTGGGGAGGAAATACTTCAGTGCCTATTCAATTGAAATGCCCCAACGGACATCATTTAACAGCAAAGGAATCCAATGCCGGTAAAACAGGAAAATGTCCTGTTTGTAAAGCAGTAGTGAATATTCCGGTTTTACATCAGAAAATTATTACTGATAGTGCTGTTGTTAGCATATTGGGAGATCCGAGTAGTGTTAAAAAAGACAACGTAGGAACCACTCTTTCGCCGGTTAAGAAAAAAAAAGTTGTTTCGTCAACGTCTTCAGCATCTTCCATCTCACCACATGTCCGACTCTGTCCCAATTGTGAACGGGAAATTGATATGGGTTATCATATCTGTCCCCATTGTCATACCTATATTACCGGTCTCAATGATTTCTAATTCCCCAATTTTCCCTCAATTGTCAAACACGTCATTTTAAAATTATGACTATTCGCTTTGGAACACGCGGAAGCATTTTGGCGCGTTGGCAAACAAATTGGTGTGTCAACCTGCTCAAAGAAAAAAATATTGACTCCAAAATCGTTATTATTGAAACATCCGGTGATCGTGTTCCAGATAAATCCATCGCCAATATTGGAGCTCAAGGTGTTTTTACCAAAGAAATTCAGTCTGCTTTACTTCGTCATGAAATTGATGTTGCAGTACACAGTCTCAAGGATTTACCGACAGAACCGGTTGCTGGTCTTGTGTTGGCGTCGGTTCTGAAACGCGATTCGTTTCGGGATGCTTTTCTTAGCCACAAAGCGACTGTTATTGAAGAACTGCCCAAAGGTTCGCGAATCGGAACAGGAAGTCTGCGGCGAAAAACACAAATTATTTATCGTTTCGGTAATTTGTTCCAGATTGACGAAATACGCGGCAACATTGAAACACGGCTTCATAAATTAGATCAAGGCGAATACAATGCATTGATTTTGTCGGAAGCGGGACTTGTTCGTTTGGGACTTTCGGAACGGATTTGTTCTTTTCTGGAGTTGCCGTTTTTTTTGCCGGCAGTGGGGCAAGGAGCAATCGGTTTGGAAATCCGGCTCGACGATCTTCATACCGCAGAACAAATTGCTCCTCTTGGCGATACACCAACATTCACCGCTGTACTGGCAGAACGAGCAATGCTTCAAAAACTTCAAGGCGGTTGTATTGCTCCGATTGCTGCACTAGGGAGAGTTGAAGGTGAAATGTTAGTGTTACAAGGACGTATTTTATCACTGGACGGTAAAACCATGTTTGAAACAACCCTCTCAACTCCAATAAGCAATGACCCAAACTCATTAGGAATCGCTGTTGCCAATGAATTAGTCAAAATGGGTGCCGATACAATTCTTGATGAAATTCGGCAACAACGACAATTCGTTTTAACAGAAAGTCGAATGTGAAAACTTGAGTATCAAGAGTTAAATATTAAAAGTTGCCCCAAAGTTTCCAAAGTTCTATTGCGTACACAACAAGCCTGTTAATTGAGATAACAGTTATTTCTTTTTCCATTTTCCGTATTAGATTTGTTTGTAACAAATTTCGTTATTGGGGATTATTTTCAGTAACGCTCTCTGAACCGGTATGATTAAACAAATGTTGCAGTAGTTTATCGCCCAAAAAATTCATCGCCGGAACAAGATATTGCTGAAAGTCTGAAGAAATTAACAAGAGATTAGAAAAAGAATAGGGATGGAATATTCGGAATAATGAATAGGTTTTAAAGATTTTACTTGACAATAGAGGTATTTTATTCGATAATAGCTACAAATAATGTGTTGATCATACTGGTTATGTAGATTTTTTTGAATGGAACCATTTTGAATAGAGCCGTAAAATGTGCGAAACAAAACAGAACTTCAAAAATAACACCATAACAACTCAATTTATATTACTCTAATTACCCAAATTAAACACCGAAAGGTGAATATCAGAATATTTTGGTATCGTTCACATTATTTGCCGATTATTAGAATTGGATACGTTTTTTCACAAGAGCCACGTTGTTATTTCCTATAAGGTACGTTGTATGCTTTCTTTATTACGAACACCATTGTATGATTGGCATTGCAATCACAGTGCCCGAATGACGGAGTGTGATGGTTGGGAGATGCCCAAACAATATGCTTCGATTCTCTATGAATACGAAACATTACAAAACCGTGTTGGTATTACTGATATTTCTCACAAGGGCAGATTTGTTTTCGAAGGTCCCGGAGCCGGTCTATTTCTTAATTCTTTGCTCAGCCGGAATATTACAAATATCAAATCAGGACAGCTACATTATGCTCTCCTGACAAACAAACAGGGTAATATTCTGGATGATTTGTTGATTGGCTTGTTTCATCGGGCTGATTCGGGATTACCGTACTATTACCTTGTGGTCAATGCTGTTAATCGCGAAAAAGATATTGTCTATTTCAAGCAGCTTTTAACACCCCAAATTGCAACCAGTCCCAAAAATGAAGTTTATTTCTCCGATGAAACTAACGAACATGGAATGATTGTTATTCAGGGACCTTGTTCTCTGGAATTACTAAAACCGTTGTTCCAAACGGATATTTCGACATTGCCTTATTATTCTGGAGTTGAAACAACTCTTTCGTTGGGAGGGCGTTGGGCATTTGTTTTCCGAACCGGTTATGCCGGAAAGAATGGTTTTGAAATTATTCTGGAATCGTTTTTTATCGAACAATTTGTTACTGATCTTTTTCAGCAAGGACAAATTTTTGGTATTGCGCCGGTTGGTTTTGCTGCGATGGATATTGTACGTCAAGAATCGTCAATACCGTTTTACGGTTACGAATTGGATGAATCTGTTACGCCGTTCGAAGCAAAACTTTCCCACGTATTGCACTTGGAGGATCATGATTTCCCTGGTAGCGATATACTTTGTGATCTTAGATCGAAAACTCCCGAAAAAATACGAGTTGGTCTTGAAATTTCCAGCGAATACTCTGCTGTTAAAGGAAACGAACTCTTTTTTGAACAAAAAAAGATCGGTTGGATTACCAGCGGAACATTTTCACCAATACTTCAAAAAAATATTGCGATGGGATATGTTCTTCATGAATTTTCCCAACCCGGTCAGGTACTTAACGTCAAAATCCGTGACAAAATAAACAATGCACTCGTTGTACCAATACCATTTTTGAACAAACATGAACAGTAAATAGTTAGTCCGCAGATTTTTTAAAAAGTTTATTGAATATAATTCCCGTGCTTTTGGTCTGTTCTTTTTTTGTTTGTTTCGCAATTCTCAAAAATAATCTCTAACTATTCTGCGAAAATCTGTGTAATCTGCGGACTAAAAATCTGCGAACATCAGCGTAATCTGCGGACTAAAAATCTGCGAAAATCTGCGTAATCTGCGGACTAAAAATCCACGAAAATCTGCGTAATCTGCGGACTAAAAATCTGCGAAAATCAGCGTAATCTGCGGACTAAAAATCTGCGAACATCGGTGTAATCTGCGGACTAAAAATCCGCGAACATCAGCGTAATCTGCGGACTAAAAATCTGCGAACATCAGCGTAATCTGCGGACTAAAAATCTGCGAACATCAGCGTAATCTGCGGACTAAAAATCTACGAAAATCAGCGTAATCTGCGGACTAAAAATCTGCGAACATGAGCGTAATCTGCGGACAAAAAATCTGCGAAAATCAGCGTAATCTGCGGACTAAAAATCAATGTCCGCAAGAGCATTCCGATTCAGATAAAAATTCTGCCGAAAACTTACGAAATTTTTATTGCCCCCCCGATTGTCTAATCATTGTAATAATATAAGATATACGCTTTGCAATGTTTTTGGGCGCATAGCTCAGTTTGGTTAGAGCGCGGCCCTGATAAGGCCGAGGTCCATGGTTCGAGTCCATGTGCGCCCACATTTCCCATTTTACCATTCACAACCTCTTCTGCAAAATCGGTAAAATGTTTTGTGAATTTCTATATAAAACCGAGTTCTCTTTGTATAAAATCTTGTTGTGACACACTTGAATCATTGTCATCACAACATCTTTCCAGTGCAAGATTTACCTCTGAAACTGCAAGTTGTCAATTCGAATTTGAATGAATAAAATCCGTCAAATTTTGTGTCATTATTTTATCCCCGTAAACCAGTTTTAAGGCATCAGAAAAACTTCTGATATTTTCCGCACCAGACGGAAGTTTGATAGGAAATGCGGGAATTTTGACGGGAGTTGTGGGAGTTTCGGAGGGAGTTTTATCAGGAAATACAAGACGAACTATTGATGAAAACATCTTGTTTACCGAACAAATCATTAACTTAACCACAGTAAGCCGACCAACCGTTCACAGAAGACGAATACTATCGATAATACGATAGTATTTGTATTTATTCAGTCGCGTTTTTAATTTTTCTTCTTCACTCCTTCGGGATGAAGAAGAAAATTTTCCAGCAAGGAGCAAAATACCGATTGACAATCTTGAGGGTTTCGGGTAAACTGTGAAACTAATTCAATTGCGATACGTTTTTTTTGCCGTTTGTATGACGGTAAGCGAATCGTGGTTATTTCAAAGAAACCTTACAAAATAAGGAGTCTGCAATGGAAAATGTATTAAAATGTTTGGTTGTGTTTTTGGGGAATTTTTTAGCAAAAACCCCACTATTAAAATGGGTAAATCAGGAAATTCAGGGGGGGGGGGGCACTCTGTAGTGGAAAGTGGAGAACGGATAATGGAACGTGCTCGCGTTCTAAACTCTTTCCTGTAAACGTCTTACAACTCCTTCGTTCTTCACCTTTCGGCTTTACGTTAGTCGAACTTCTTGTGGTGATTGCGATTATCGGCGTGTTAATTGCTCTTCTGTTACCGGCAGTTCAGGCAGCACGTGAGGCGGCAAGGCGGATGCAATGTACGAACAAATTAAAACAACTCGCACTTGCAACTCATAACTATCATGACACACATTTAGCACTCCCTAGTGGTCGTCCAGCCAAAGGAACTGACACAAATTTTGGACGTTGGAGTACATACGTTTGGCTTCTTCCGTTTATCGAGCAGGGAACCGCATTTGCAAGCATGACAGCCCACGACCTTTTCGAACCTCCAGCTTCAGGTGATCGATACTGTGTGTCTTGGGAAACTAACAAACCCGATACTAATTTTAATACAGCAATGAATACAGACTACACCGCCTTACTCTGTCCATCCGATTCAAACAATACAAGTGCTGCTAATAGTATTGGTAGGACAAATTATGTTTACAGTAGCGGTGATTATGCGGTTCATCCCAAAGCGTTTGCCGGTAAAAACAGAGGACCATTCGGTATTGGAAAGTGGCTCGGACTCAACGCTGTTATTGATGGAACAAGTAACACGTTGATGTTTAGCGAAAGGGTTGTATCTATATCTGGTCGCACAATCAAAGGGGCTTATGCAGCAGCAGTCACAGATGTCTTTACTAGTAACAACGATGGTGCATGTGAAGCAAGTTTCATTCCGTTACTTTGTTTGCAAACGAAAGACAACAAACAATACAGTACAACACTTGCACCAACTATTCGGAACGATAGCGGTTATCGTTGGTGTGACGGTGTAACTTCTTGCGTTTGGACAAACTCTATTCTACCGCCTAATTCTCCGTCTTGCATGTCCTCAAACAATGACGATGTTCCAATGATTAACCCACCGACGAGTAATCATTCAGGCGGTGTTAATATTGCCCGTGTTGATGGGAGTTGCGGATTTGTAAGTGATACGATCAATGCTGGTAATCTTGTTACTAGCGGTAATAACTGCGTTCTTTCCGGTACGTCACCATTCGGCATTTGGGGGGCATTGGGTTCCATCAATGGTGACGAGGTAAGCTCACAGTAAATAGAGTAAATCATTTATTCTAAAATTGTAAGGGTAACCATTGTGGTGGTTACCCTGTTTGTTTCACAATAATTTTGTAACTTCAACTCATTAAGAAAGGAACTTTTAATATGACAATAAAATATTTATTTGTCTCATATAAATATGTTGTCTGTTTGTCTTGTGTTTCGATTATGTTTGTTGCCCTATCAGGATGTGGCGGCACGTCAACTCCAAAGGATTTTCCACAGACATTTCCGTGCAAGATCAAAGTTACGAACAGCGGAACTCCTCTTGTTGGAATTGCTGTAAACTTGTTTCCTGAACAACCGTTCCCAAACATTATCATTGATGGAATCACCGATTCCACAGGAACAGCGTTGATTCAAACCAAACATGGTGATTATTCAAAAATGGGGGTGCCAAACGGTGAATACAAGATGCGGCTCATCGAAGTAATTGATACAGGTATTCCACAGTTGACATCTACAGAAGAATACGTTTTGACACAACAACAACGTGATGCCCGACAAAAAGAAATTGAAACGAAAACAGAATCATTAAGAATCATTCCAAAAATTCTGATTTCACCAGTGACAACTCCGTTGAAATTATCAGTTTCCTCTGCAGATACGGAATTGGAGATTGACGTTGTGAAATACAAATAGAAATCATGGCGTCAAAAAAATATTCGTCCCTGTTGGACATAAGTCCGCCACGGTTGAGACAGTTTTCCAATTTCCGTCCGTAAACTGGGTCAAGTCGGCTATCGCCGACTTGGTCTTGTTTACGAAAAGATGTTGCCAACCTATTCATTTTTAACTATTTCCTTTAACCAAATTTTAACAACGAATAATAACAACGAATAACAATAATAACGTTTCAAAATATATCGTTTGCCGTTCTCAAGAATAATGTCACTGAGATTCTCATCAAATAAAGAATATTGAAGGACGTTTTGCCTGATCAATCTTTCGATTTGTGTTTTCGTCAACACCGTAATAAAATCAAAATCGGCTTCGGGGAACTTCTAAAAACGTAATCTATCAGTATCATTTTTGTTTTTCCCATTAGCCCCGATAGGGGCGTCAGGATTATAACCCGCCCTTTCAGGGCTACCTATTATTGGTAACTACAAAAATTTCACTGACTAAATTACAAAATTTCTAATTTTCCCAATGAACATTTACAACCGAAATCGTAACTCAGGAATATTAAGGAGCGTAAAAGATATCATCTTCATTGGGGTTAAGTTCCGTATCGGTTGGGATGTAAATTTTTGCTAATTGAACTTTTGTGGTTCCGGTTTTGATATACCGGATGAGCGTATTCTTTTCGTGCCGTTCGAGTTC
>JAITBS010000377.1 GCA_031283515.1 Planctomycetaceae bacterium | reverse complement strand
ACTATTCACTACTTACAATGCTTATTGTCAATACAGGTTGATTTTTTCGCAGAAGTGGTATAACCGAAACTATCCTAAGTCATTCGGCTTTCTAAAAGGCAGGAAATTGAGATGTCGATAAGTGAAAATAAGACAACTAGGAATGTGTTGTGAACCCGGCAGGGATTAGTCGGAATCTTTAAACCGTGAAACGAAACGGAGTTTTCGGAACCGGTTTCTTGAATCATTGCCTGCCGTTTTGTGACGGGAAGGCAAGTCCCGAATCAAAACAAGAAATGTAACCGATTCATTGTTACTGCCGGAACTGTACCTTGAACCAAGTAGTACCGCTATACAAGAATGTTGCTGTTATTAAGAAAATCACCGGTTTCGGTTCCAAGGAAATCGCTGATATATTAGACCAGAACATTGCCACAATAACGGTATAAAAAAACGATTGTTATTCCCATGACAGGACTTTATGTTGCATCTAATGTTCAATCACTTGTTTCACAAAATCAACTCACGAGGAATATGGCTGATCTCAGCAATATTCTCACTCGTCTTAGTACGGGACTTCGCATCAATTCCGGTAAGGATGATCCTGCCGGATTGATCGCGAGTGAGTTACTTAAGAGCGATATGACGGCAACAAGCAAAGCTATCAGTAACGCCCAACGTGCAAACAGTGTCATCGCCATCGCCGACAGTGCGCTTGGACAAGTCAGCAGTTTACTCAATGATATTCGCGGTCTGGTCAACGAAGCAGCCAATACCGGCGCAATGACCACCGAACAAATTGCAGCAAACCAACTGCAAGTAGACGCTTCTCTCGATTCCATTGATCGAATCGCCAAAACAACAAATTATCAAGGACAATTATTATTAGACGGCTCCTTAGGATTTCAAACACAAGGACTAAGCAATGTTGCGGTTCGTGATTTGAATATCCATGAAGCGAACTTCGGAACACAAAAACAAATTGATGTCGGTATTGATGTTCTCAAAAATGCCGAAAGTGCCCAACTGTTTTATGATAAAGCGGGAATTAGTTCGGAAGTGGTTATGGAAGTAATCGGCAATCTCGGTAATAATACTTTCCGGTTCGAAGCCGGAGCAAGTGTTACTGATATTGCCGGAGCTGTGAATCAGGTTTCCGATGCAACCGGTGTTCAGGCGGTTGTCGGCAGCGACGCCACCGCCGGACAAATTTTGTTGACCAGCGCCGGTTTGGATAATGATATAAATTTAACAGCCCTGTTAGCAGGTTCTAATGCCGGTGCGTACACTATTAAATTCACCGCCGGAAATTCCGACAAAACAACCTACTCCATTACAGAACCACAAGGCGGAAATCCGGGTATTATCGATTTCAAATTGAAAATGCAGGATAAAACCGCTCCGACTGTTAAAAATTTCGATGAATCCTTCAACGGTCTTTATTCTTACGATATTACAGGTGATGCTGGTGGAGGCGGAATTATTGTTCAATCGAAAAACGGGACGCAAATCCGGCAGGTCGAATTTGTTGTAACCGGTTCAGACGCAACCTCCGGCAGCGGACACACCTCACCGGAGGAAAACACCGGTGTTGCCGCAACTTTTGATAAAACAACAGGAAAGCTTCAGATTCTTTACAGTGCCACTGCCGACATTGACGAGGCAGTGTTGCGGCGGGCAATTAACGCGATTGACGGGCTCGAATATGTTTCGGGAGACACAATGCCAGTCAATCCCGGTTACTACACTCCGGCAGACCTTCGCGCTAATAACGCCTTGAATATTGCCGCAACTATTCCCGGATCAAAATTTGAAAACACGGATATTGTGTACGTTTATGATGATTTTGATGATACAGTCGAACCCAATGTTGACGGCGTTGCGTTGGCTTACAAAGACAGTCCGCAATACGCCGCCGCAACTATGAAATGGGGCGACGGAGCAACAACCGATCCTGATGCCGGAGCGTATGATGTTCAATTACGTATTGTCGCCAAAAATATCGGCGCACAGTATAACGATGTAACAATCAATTTCGAGCAGGATGATACTTTTGCGGCGGGAGATGTTGAAGCGGTTTACGATGAAAAACGTAAAATCCTGCATATTCGCGGTCAAATCGACAACTCAACCGATGCGACATTAAACGCCACTTATGGTTCGTTGAAAGCCGCAATTGAAGAAGCAACTCCCTTCAATGCCGACGTAACCATTATGCAGTACGACGACACGAATACTCCGCCGGCTGGTCCGTACAACAATACATTGTATCCGCTCAGTAACAAAATTAAATCAGGTCTGGTGGATTCTTCGGCAACTCCGCCGGCTGATGGTATTACTCCGAATCAAGCAGATAATTCCTACATTAAAACGGGTCAGGTTTACGGTGATATCGGAACCGATCATCAAACGTTGTTTATTCGCGTGAGTGAAGCAAGTATTACGGCGCAACAAGTTGTGAACGCTTTTAACGCCAATACTCCATTTACTCAAATTGCCGCTAATTTCACCGTCTCCAACGCCATTGACAGTAACGGAAGCGGAACAATTTTTAGCTCGACGTTGGATGATCCGGAGGGAACAAGAGATACTGTACCGGATGTGAAAGTCCGTGTATTTTCCGGTGTGTTGACCGGCGGAGCCGACGGTTTTACAACAGCGGTTACGGCAAAGGAATTAACCGAATTTATCAATGCCGATTCCGTACTGAGTACGATGTTCCGTGCGGATATTCCGATTAATCAAGTCGGCAGCGGATTGGTCACACTGTTTGACGAAGCCGCTTATTACGGCAGTACGTTGGACGAAACGGCGTTGCAATTTTTGGGACCGGAAGGTTCGCCGGATATTTTGTTTGTCAACGACGGTCCTAATTCCGAACTTGGCATTTCGTTTAGCGGAAACCAGAATGCCGAATGTATTGCGGATGATCGTCCGGTTGCCAGTCTTCAGGCGAAAAATGCGAATGCGTCTTTTACTCTCCAATCGTTGCGTTCCGGTGACGAATACGATGATATGGTGGTTCGTTTGATTCGGCTTGACAATAACCATATTGTGGATGATACCGCCACACCGCTGCGCGATGACAGTTATGTTCAATACAAATCCGGTTTGTCCAATGCGATGGCGTATTGCAGCATTAACGACAACAACACCGGTGAAATTACGGAAACCGGTAAATTTATTGTTTACGGAGTTCAGGGCGGTACGCAACTCAATGACGTTTCGATTATTGCCAAATTGGACGAAAGCCAGACGGAAGCAGCAACCGCACGTTATGACGAAGCATCGAAACAACTGGTTATCACCGTTAATAGTAAAGCAACCGATGTTGCCAACGGAGCGGTAACACTTTCCGATGCAGTTGCGGCGATTAACAACACGGGCATTTTCCATGCGGAATACGATTACAGTTTCAACACGGATCCGGTGTCAGGCGGTGGTGATACCGGACCGGGATTGGAAACATTTGGATTTGTTTTTGAAGCAGCGCGGGAAACAATTATCGGCAATACCGGCAACACCGGCGGACATAACGGTGTTTTGGAAGTTTACATTGCCGGAACCGCCGAACAGATTACCGGTCAACGTGTTGTTGATACAATTAACAGCGACCCGATTACCAGTAATTTGTTTGCGGCATCGGTACTTGGCGGAGCGGATGCCGGTACGGGAGTCATTGATTTCCGAGCCGATAATATCCGAACCACTCGCGGTGCCGATGGTCAAATGAAAACAGAAGTCAATATGGTCACGGATATTCTTGGCAGCAGCGGGAATGATCCGGGTTACATGATTGTTCACCTCGCAACCGACGGAAACGGTTATTCGATTACTTCGGCAAAAGATTTGGTGACCTTTATGAACCAGTTGACGGCGGAACAAACACAAGGAATTAGTGTGAGTTTGGTACGTCCGGCGGGCGTGGACAATCTGAACCGAACCTGGACAGTGGACAGTTGCGGCAATGTTATTGAGACACAGGGTTGTGAAGATGATTACGGCAAGGGAATTTTGCAACCGACAATGGAAACCGACGATTGCGACAACGTAACTTATCTTCCAATCGAGTTCAAATCATACGGTGAAAATGTTGTTGCCGGCAACGCTTACGGGAGTATTGTTGCGGTCAATGGTCGAGATGCGTCGTTGGAGATTCATGCCAAGATTGCGGGACCGGATTATAACGGAGTTGGTTTCAAATACATTCGTCTTGAAGACCCGCTTGCCAAAGCCTATGCGGAATACGATTCGTACAATAAGGAGATTTATGTTTATATTCAAGACGGAACCACTGCCGGACAAGTTAAAAATATTATCGAATCCAGTGAAGGAACGCGAAATCTTTTCAGTGTAACATTAACCGGTGACGGAACCGGAATGATAACAACACAGGATGATTATTTGGTATTGAAAAATGGTCTTTATGATTCGGGTTATCGCGGTGGGGCGATCATGTTGGGAGCGGCGGATGCGGATGAGCACCGATTGGTTTTTGAATCGGTTGAAGAAGGTTCGCGGCAACGGGTTTCGGTGAAGGCGATTACGGGTGATTTTGAAGTGAAAAACGCTTCGGGAATTAAGACCGATACCGATTACGGGGCGGACATGATTGCGACGCTGAACGGTTACACAATGGGAGCGGACGGACGCAAATTGTCTCTTAACACGACCATGTTGAAACTTGATGTAACGCTTGACAAAATTGTGAAGTCAGGGGATTCGGTACAATTTTCGATTACCGGCGGCGGTGCGACATTCCAGATTGGACCTGATGTTGTGTCCAATCAACAGATTCGGCTGGGAATTGGAAGTGTCAGTACGGCGCGGTTGGGCGGAGTTTCGGGACGATTGTATCAACTCCGAAGCGGCGGTAATGCCGATTTGACAACAGATACAAAGTTAGCCGATAAGATTGTTCAGGAAGCGATTCTCAGTATTGCCACAACACGCGGGCGATTGGGAGCGATTCAGCGTAGTACATTGGAACCAACCATAACCTCACTTCAAGATTCACTGGAACAACTAACCTCAGCAGAAGCACAGATTTCCAATGCCGATTTTGCGGAAGAAAGTTCCAAACTAACACGGGCACAAATTCTTGTTCAAACCGGTACGCAAACTCTCTCAATTGCCAACCAGTTCCCGCAATACGCCGCCTCCTTACTCGGAGGATAGTTTTTAGTAGTGAAGAGTTGAGAGTGAATAGTTGATAGTGTTGCAAGCGGAAGTATTACCGTTTTGGTATTACTCCGCTTGCGAACTCTCCGCAATCAGCTCTCAACTATCAACTAATCCATTAACCCAAACTGACGAATGAACCAAACAACCACGATGACAAAAGAAGAACAAACCGGAACCGGAGTTGTGCTGGAAAAAGCACGGCGGGAAAAATTACGAAAGATTGAGGAACTTGGATTTGACCCATGGGGACACCGTTTCGATAATCATATTTCCATCGGTAAAATCAGAGCAATGGAAAATCAAATTGTTGTTGACGAAACAACACAACATTCCTCCGGTCCCAAAATTCGTGCTGCCGGACGAATTATGCTGCAACGAAAAAAGGGGAAATTAATTTTTCTTGATTTATGGGATTGGTCGGGCAAAATTCAGGTGTTGATTGGTGCTAATCAGGTTGGAGAAAAGAATTGGGAACTTGCCCAATGTTTTGATCTTGGTGATATTATTGGGTTGGATGGGGAATTGATGCGAACCCGAACCGGTGAATTGTCTATTGCGGCGAGTGATTTGCATTTCTTATCCAAATCGTTGGAAACACCGCCGGCAAAGTTTCACGGTTTAACCGATCCGGATTTACGCAGCCGAATGCGGTACATGGATTTGGTGCATACGGAAGGCGTGTTGGAACGAATGCTTCACCGTGTGAAAATTATTCAATCCGTACGCAACACCTTATCGAATCAAGGTTTTGTCGAAGTGGAGGGACCGACATTGCATACTATTGCCGGAGGAGCTGCTGCCAGACCGTTTGCCACTCATCACAACACGCTTGATATTCCGCTTGTACTGCGGATTGCTCTCGAACTTCATCTTAAACGGCTTTTAGTTGGCGGAATGGAAAGAGTTTACGAACTTGGGCGTGTTTATCGGAATGAAGGAATTGACCAACGGCATAATCCCGAATTTACAATGCTTGAAGTTTATCAGGCTTATGGAGATTATTGTTCCATGATGGATTTGACCGAACAAATTATTCTCAATGCCTTGAAAGCAACCGGACAAGATTTTGTAATTACTTGGAGTGAAACGGAAATTGATTTTACACCGCCGTTTGCCCGAAAAACGTATGATGATTTGATTAACGAATACACTGGTATTGATCCGACAAACCCCAACGCAATTATTGAGTACGCTCAATCGCTTTGTTGTGACGGCATACAGATTGATGTTACGGGTAAACATCCTGATGTGGTCAAAAATATTGTGTTTGAAGAAAAAGTCGAAGGTAATTTAATTAAGCCGACCTTTGTGATTGACTATCCGGCGAGTATTTGTCCATTGACGAAACGAAAACAGGAAAATCCGGTAATTGCCGAACGATTTGAGTTGTTTGTTCACGGCATGGAACTTGCCAACGCCTACACAGAACTCAATGATCCGGATTTACAGGAAAAACTGTTCAACCAACAACTTGCCGGACAAAAAACAGAAGACAGTATGGCGCGAATGGATCATGATTTTATTCGGGCGTTGCGGCACGGAATGCCTCCTGCCGGCGGCTTGGGAATTGGAATTGATCGGCTTTGCATGCTCCTGACCAACACCGCCTCAATCCGCGAAGTCATCCTCTTTCCGTTACAAAGACCTGAAAATTAACAATTGCTCGCGGAAATGGTTAAGGAATATCTTTGTAATCTATACTTTTTGCATTCATTATTTGAATGTTGCAACGATTTATAGTAAACAATTCCAATGGTGATAGGCGAAACGTTGGCTACCTTTGGAGTCCATTGGTAAACAAATTGACGAATATTCCACTGATAGATTACAAAAAAAATAAAACTCAAATTGAATCCCAACAACCCTGAAATTTCAAACCTTCAAAAAGAACCCAATTATGGCAGCGTAAATTATATTTGTACCGAACATGAGATTATTTTGTTGCAATTTATTTTTACTGATATTTTCCGGCATAAACAGAATTTGGTTCGGCAGACACGGTTTGGGGAACCGAATCATCTACAATTTGTGTCATCAATGGCGATGAACTAACTGCCCAAGTTTCCGGTTCGGCAACACTTGTTGTTACAATACCGGAAGTATCAACAGTTGTTACTGAATGACTCTTGGATTCCAGATTTTGGAATGCCGTTTCACCTGTTGCTGCAATAGCGGTAAAATGATTGGATGTTGTTGTTTCCGCAACCATCCAATCATTTTCTGTTGTTTGGGACGGGGTTACGGCGGAAGTTTGAAATAATGTTGCGCCGCTGGAATTATTGATAGAACCATAATTGCCGTTTGGCACGGCAGTGGTGGGAGCGGCAGGAATAGTCGAAGAGGGAATGGTTCCGGTAGGCAAGGGAGTATTGGTAGGAATTGAATTATTGTTTCCTGACGGATAGGTTGTTGCCGGTAATTGGGGAACATAAGCACTTGGCGTTTGACCAAGATACGACGCCTGATGTGAAAAAGTTGCCGGCGGCGGCGCAGTCTGGCGGCTCAATGCAAACGGATTGGAAAGTTGATTGTTTTCACGGCTTTTGCAACCAATAAACATACCACCGAAAAACAAAAACAAAATAATAAATTGAAAAAATATTTTACCGTATTTCATAGCCAATAAACTCAAAATCATTGTTAACCCGCCGCACTTGTTGTGACTACGGGCGTAATATTACCCCGAAACTGAAAACAACTGCTCAGTAGTTGCGAAAAATAATACTTCCCATTGCCAACTGTAATGAATATCAACAATCAAGTCCAGATCATTTTTACAAAATTTATAATTACTCAGTGGAATTTTCGTAAAGATACGGATTTACATAAAACGACGTTTCTCCGAAAAACTTTCACCTACCGTTACACCAAAACGGAATGCAACACGAATTACCCTTGTTAATCTAATTCAAAGTCAGCTCAATCTTTACGGAGAAACACCGCCTACATTTTGATTTCATAGTTATGTTATTGATACGGTTCAAATAAAAATTCTGCCGAAATATTACCCGAATTTTACTAAAAGAGTTTAACCCATAAATTACAATCATGACGCCTTAAACACAAATTTGGTAAAAAATTACAATTGAATAAAATTTTCTAGCGTTCAGAGACTGGTTGTTAAGTTAGATAAATTTTTATCCATTTTAACAAACCCGTCTGTAAACGTTAGGAATATTTTTAGGAAAGAGCAAATCAGAGTAGTACCGTGTAATTTGTAATTAGTTGTTTAAAATGATTATTCGTTAGAAGTTATTTATACTCATCACTCTTGGCAATTCGGTGTTCGTTTTTTGACAAGATAAACTGGTTTTGACGGAATAAACAGAATTGACAGGATTTTTAAATAAAAGACATAAAAATTCTGCTCTTATAAAACCGAATTTTAAAGTGCAATGAGTATATTAATGATTATTGCTAAACGATTGATAAATTTCGAGTAACTGATTTGTTGCGGAACGAATATCAAACCGTTTGACGGCATCTGCCGCATAACGTTTTACGGCATCTGTTGTTGGAGACTCGATGAATTTTATCAACATCGCGGCAAGCGATTCCGGATTATCGTGTTGGTGAATCAAGGAAGGAGTACCATGCAACACCTCACGAAGACCAATACAGTTTGACCCGACAACAGGTACTCCAAGAACAAGCGATTCCATCGGAAGTATCGGGCAGGCTTCCCAACGTGACGGTATTATTGTTGCGTCAATTTGGAGAAGCAATGGCGTAATATCCGATACCGAATCAATAAAATAAATCATTGGAGCAATTTTGGGATTTTCTGTAGCAAGACGAATTGTTTCGTTTAGAAATCCGTTCGGATCTTTTGTTACAACAAGCCGGAAACGTTCTGCATAACCCTGATCGGCAAGCAACGCTAACGCTTTTAACAGAATATCTATTCCTTTTTGAGGCATGAAACGTCCGAAAAAACCTCCGAGAATTACATTGTGTCCGATTCCGAATTGTTCACGCAAATGTATTTTTCGGCATGTTTCAAATATTGAACGGGAATTTTCTATCCGTTCAATATCAATACCATTCAGAATCGTTTTGATCTGAACCGGTCCATGTTGCCAAGCCGGAAAGATTTGTAAATGATTGGTTTCGCAATCGTGAGAAACCGGTATGATAAACGAAGCACGGCGTGTTATTAAAGAAATGATTGTTTTTTTCAACCATTTGAAACGACCTGGTATTTCGTTTTGTGGGAGGATGACATCATGGAGTGTAATCAGATGCGGAATGTTTCTGAAATAATTTGCGGCTGCTGTTTCTGTTCCTGCTTTGAGACCTTGTGAATGGATCAGCGTAAACGGTTGTGTTTTGAGAGTTTGCCGAATTATTTGAAATACAGTTTTGCTTCCGCTTTTGGGAGGAATTTCAATAAATTCCGTATCTTCCCAATCGGTAAGATCACGTTTAAATGTATCAAAAGCGTTGCCTGCTTCGGAAAGGAACGTAAAACGATATCCCGCTTCTTTGTGGAGTCGCCGGAAATAATAAAGCATGTAGGTCCGAATACCACCAAGCGGATGCGAAACCGGAACAAGAACGCGATAGTTTTTCATAAATATACTATACTCACCGATAAAGTATTACGTTTCGCGTTTAACGTAACATGTTTTATAACCGGTTTAAATTATTCCGGTTAACTCATTATAAATCCGCTGAAAGTGTTCCGTATCGAACTTAGTAAAATATCCAAATATCCAAATTTAATTTTTACGATGTCGGATTTTGGAGCGCATTCGTCTTTTTTTCCGTCCGATTTTTCGTCGTCCTTTTCCTGTTTTTTTGGTTCCCACGTCAATCTTCCTCCAGTTGAGAATGGAAATTGAGATTAAAAAGTAAATTATATGAAAAATTTCTTATTGGAAAAGGGGCAGGGTAACTGTCTATATTATTAATTGCTTAAACAC
>JAITBS010000368.1 GCA_031283515.1 Planctomycetaceae bacterium | reverse complement strand
TGTTTTCCATAAAATAGGCAAGCGTTTTGCTTGGGGGAGTTCTTTTTGGGGAAAATGAGTGTATAATGCGGAAAATTTATTTACACCATTTTTTGTTTACACCACAACACAACCAGATTGACATGACACCGTTATGTTAAACCGGAAATAGCATAAGGTAAAAAAACGGAACATTTTGAAAATACAATTCCCTGATTTTCCATTGGCAAAAACAACGCCGATCATTATTTATTATGCACGAAATGACGATTGCAGTTATTGACTCGAAGGCATTGTTGAAAGTTTTTGGTCCCAGTGATGAATATCTTCGCAAGATACGTGAAGCGTTTGCGGTTAAAGTTACGGTTGACGGACACCGGATTCTGTTGCGCGGCGAACCTGATAATCTTCGGCGCGGTTCTGTTCTTCTCGAACAACTTCAACAACTCGCTCTTCGTAATAATTCCCTTGCTCCAGAAGATATTCAACGGGCAATTTCGGAAGTGTTGCATGATAAAGAAGTTTCGAATATCAGACCTATTGAAGTGTATGGTACAAAACAGATTCGCCCCAAAACATCAGGGCAAACTCAATATGTTGAATTGCTTCGGTCAAAGGCAATTGTTGTTTGTGTCGGACCGGCAGGAACCGGTAAAACCTATCTTGCAGTTGCTAAAGCTATTGAATCACTCAAAACGGAAACTGTTCGAAAAATAGTTCTTGTTCGTCCTGCAGTGGAAGCGGGTGAAAGTCTTGGATTCCTGCCCGGAGACTTGCAGGCAAAAATCAATCCCTATCTCCGACCACTTTTTGACGCACTTAGTGATATGATGGAACGTGATATGTTGAAACGGTATATGGAAGAAGACCGAATCGAAGTAATTCCGTTGGCATACATGCGCGGACGAACACTTAATAACGCATCAATTATTCTCGATGAAGCCCAAAATACAACAGTTGCCCAAATGAAAATGTTTCTAACCCGTATGGGTGATTCTTCTACTATTACCGTTTGCGGCGATACCACACAAATCGATTTGCCCGAACACAAACAAAGCGGATTGATTGACGCCCGACAACGGCTTAAACATATTAGTGCCATTGGAATGATTCAACTTGATCAAAGTGATATTGTCCGTCATCAATTGGTACAACAAATCGTCAACGCTTACGAATAAAATTTTCCGCCATGCCACATCGAATACGTGATGGATTAATTGATTATCTGGAAATCATGCAAATTGCCGGAGTTTCTGAACTGGGACCACCGGTTATAAGGGATTGTGTTTCCGCCGAAACCGGAACAGTCTTAACGGAAACCCGCGAGAATCCAACAACTGAAATTGTTGAAAACCAAACCGAAATAAGTGAACTTCCAGATAAAAATATTGAAACTATCGACATCAATAAAAATACAGAAAATACGGAAAATAATATCAATATCAAAAATATTGAACAGATTCCTAAAACAAAAATAGAAGAGGTTATACAAGAACCGTTGATTTCCATGAGTAAAAGTAAAACTGATCGACTTCAGAAACTTGCGCAAGAAGTGGCTCAATGTACACGTTGCAGTGAATTGACGTTGACCCGTACGCAAACCGTGTTCGGTACCGGCAACCCCGATGCGAAACTCGTATTTGTAGGCGAAGCACCAGGAGCCGATGAAGATAAACAAGGAGAACCGTTTGTTGGGCGTGCCGGAATATTATTGACGGATATTATCACCAAAGGCATGAAAATTCAGCGTGAAGATGTTTATATCTGTAACATTCTGCGCTGCCGACCGCCCAATAACAGAAATCCGCTTCCTGATGAAGCCGACCATTGTAAACAATTTCTTGATCAAACACTCGAAATTATTGAACCGAAATTTATTTGTTGTCTCGGGGCAGTTGCGGCTCAAAATCTGTTGCAAATGGGAAATACAATTGGTTCCATGCGCGGAAAAATATTTCGCTACAGAAATATCAAAGTTGTTTGTACTTATCATCCTGCTTATTTACTCCGAAATCCGGCGGCAAAAAAACAAACTTGGGAAGACATCCAACTCTTAATGCGGGAAATGGGATTAACAGTTGATTAATCGTTTGCAGGTTTATTATTAACCGAAACGTTTTTAATCCGCTTGCGGCACTATTCACTATTCACTCATAACTATTCACTCATGATAAAATCTTTGTCTTATTTTGAAACATCAATTGGACGGCTTGGATTAGTTGAAAACGGTGAAGCGGTAACCAACATTTTTTTTCGTTCGGAAAAAGCCCCGCCGAACACCAAAGAACATCTCACGCCCTTACTTCGCCGTGCCGTCCGGCAAATTAAGGAATATCTGAACGGTCAGCGAACCGTGTTTGATCTTCCGCTGAAACCGGAAGGAACAGATTTTCAGTTAGCGGTTTGGAAAGCGTTACAAACAATTCCTTACGGTGAAACCATGAGTTATCGTGACATTGCCGAACAAATCGGCAATCCCAAAGCGTGCCGAGCGGTTGGCATGGCAAATCACCGAAATCCAATTACAATAATTATTCCTTGCCATCGGGTTATTGGAACGGACGGTTCTTTAACCGGTTACGGCGGCGGTCTCAAATTGAAACAACAACTCCTCAATCTCGAAAAATTATACAAACCAAAAATTAAGTAACTATTCATACCAATTTACACAAAATAGACAACCATCATATATCAGCGAGAGAACCGTAGATAAAAGCCCTTCGACAAAACATTGCCTATTTTACGAAAATTTCACTGAATAATTACAAGTTTTCGGTATTTTTTATTTTTGTACATTTACGAACATGCGAATTGAATATGATACGATGGGAGTTGTTCAGGTTCCGAAAATTGTTTATTACGGAGCCCAAACTCAACGGGCAGTGGAAAATTTTCCGATTTCCGGACAGAAAATGCCTAAAGAGTTAATTCATGCGTTGGGGTTTGTCAAATGGGCGGCGGCAAAAGTCAACACCGAACTCGGACTCCTCACATCAGGACGTAATCCACTTAACGCAACAGAAATTGAGGCATTGTTTACCGCATGTCTGGAAGTTGCCGACGGAAAATTTGATGATCAGTTTCCGGTTGATGTTTATCAAACCGGCAGCGGAACTTCCACAAATATGAATGTCAACGAGGTTATCGCCAACCGCGCCATCGAACTTTGCGGCGGTAATCGTTTCATATCAGAAAAACGGATTCATCCCAATGATCATGTCAATATGGGACAAAGTACCAATGATATTTTTCCAACAGCAATTAATGTTGCTGTTGCAATATTAGTCGGTAAACGATTGAATCCGGCGTTGGTTCGTGCGACTAAAATTTTGTACAAAAAATCTGATGAATGCCGGTCTATTTTGAAAATCGGACGAACTCATCTTGCAGACGCAACTCCAATGACGCTTGGTCAGGAATTAAGCGGTTTTGCGTATCAACTTGAAAGAATGAAAGAATGTGTTACGGAAGCGATGACTCATTTGAAATATCTGCCGGTTGGCGGAACAGCAGTCGGTACGGGAATTAATACACATCCCGATTTCGGAAAACGTGTTGCGGAATTATTGTCCGAAAAAGAAATACTCGATGAAGAAAACCATTACAAATTTCAGGAAACACCTAATCATTTTGCCGCCAACGCCCAACGTGATGAACTTGTAACAGCGCATTCATTGATCAAATCGGTTGCGGTAACTTTAATGAATATTGCGAACAATATTCGCTGGTTGGGTTCGGGACCGCGTTGCGGATTTTACGAAATAAAAATTCCCGATTTACAACCGGGCAGTTCGATTATGCCGGGTAAGGTTAATCCGGTGTTGTGTGAAGCCTTGATGCAAGCCTGCGCCAAAGTTATCGGCAACGATCAGGCAATTGCAACTTGCGGAGCATTGGGCGGACAATTTCAACTCAATATTATGATGCCGGTCATGGCGGATACAATGATTGAAAGTGTAACAATTTTATCCGGCGCACTTGATGTTTTTGCTCAAAAATGTCTTGCCGGTTTGGAAGCAAACGAAGAAAAATGCCGTGAAGGTATCGAAAAAAGTTTGTCCATAGTGACGGCGTTAAATCCGTTTATCGGTTACGAAAAATCTGCCGCACTGGCAAAAGAAGCGTTTCAAACCGGCAAAACAATTCGTGAACTTTGTACCGAACAAAATATTTTACCGCCGGAACAACTTGATAATATTCTTGATCCGATTAAAATGATCAAACCAATCAAAAATCGTACAGAAAACACCGTAACAAATCAATAAAATCGAGATGTTTATTCACTGAATATCTTCTGTAAAACGCAGGCATCTTTTCTTTTTAATGGTGAACCTTTTATTGATTGTGTTCGAACAGGAGATGCTCGATGAGCGAAAATGAGAAAATCACTAAAAAATTTCTTGATACAACAATGAATAAAAATGAAAATTCTTGATCCCAATGAGTTTCTAAAAATATTTGTAAAAAAGATTATTTGTAAAAAAGATAATGAATTTCAATAACCGCTGAATTTAGGACGGATTTTTAAAATATCACCAAAGGAGCAGTATATTATCGTTTCTATAATATTCAAAAAAATGACAAATTCGTTCAGAAATCACGTGATACATTTTCACAAACTACGAAGACAATATCCATACAATCCAATTTACATCGGTTCCGCTGAATATCACTTGCCAATAAGAAAATTTAATAAAATTTAATTAACGTTATTAAAAAAATCGCAGCCGACTCGCCGATATTTTACTGTACCGATTTTGGCTGATACTTGGCATTGATACAAAACTTAACACGGACGATTGTAATTTTATGACTTTTCGTATTGGCATTATTATTGGTTCTTCACGTTTATTTGGCGGGGCGAGGGATTTGGCGTTGGATATTGTTGATTCGATTCTCCAATCGCCTCATCAACTTGCGGTGGTTTTTGCGGAGTCGAATGATCCTGTGCTGACGTATTCTTTGCTTCACCAACACGGCATACCGACCTATTCCTTACCTCATACATTTTGCGGTACTCACAACGAAATCTGCCAAAAAATGACGGAACCCCGATTTGCCGAAGATTTCAATTATTTGACGAATATTCCTTTTGATCTTGGTATTTCGTTTTACACGAACTGGCTTCCTCCGATAGTGATTGGATATTCTCGATTGGGTTTTATCAATTTGCATCCTTCACCGTTGCCGATGCTGACCGGTTACGAAGCCGAACGTTTTCATGTTCTCATGAACCACCGAAAGAGTTGGGGAACAATTCATTATCTTGCGGAAAAATTCGATACAGGAAATATTCTGGCACGCGGCAACATGGTGGAACTACCTGAAAATATGACTCCAATGACTGTTTACGAACAATTGATTGGTAATTGTATTCCGGTTCTTCGCCGGATTCTTGACGATTTTGCATCCGGCAAACCGATGCATGGCGAACCGCAAGATGAATCGCAACGAACTTACGCAACATATCGTGATGCGATTCGGGAATCGGTGGTTCAATGGTCAACCGATAGCAACTTGAAACTTGATTGTCGATTCCGAGCCTACTGTACGGCAAACGACGGCATGATTTTGCGAGCCGCAATAGAGGGGCAACTCTGCAACATTTCCAATATCATCCTATTGCCGAACAATAATAATATTGTCAATTGTATTCCTAATAATCTTGTTTCTCCGGGTCAAAAAATCGGAGAATATCAACAATCCGGTTCCTTTTATAACGCCCCAATCATCAAAACATTAGAAGGTATTGCGGTTGTTGCAGTGAATAGAGAGAGTAGTTAATAGTGAATAGTTATGAGTGAATAGT
>JAITBS010000327.1 GCA_031283515.1 Planctomycetaceae bacterium | reverse complement strand
AGTAAAGGCTTTGGGAAGTTTGTGTTTGCCACCCCAACTTGAAGTCGAAATTTTCGACTTCAAGTTTTTCCATTCATATTGGTCTAACTCAAAAATATATCCTTCGGGAAATTTTTCAGGATTATTCTTTAGCGCTTCATTGATACGCTTCGTCTCAACACCGTACAACTCCGCAACATCACTATCAAGTATCACACTTTGATCGCGAATCGTGATGATTTTGTTTTCAACCCGTTTGAATTTTATAATATCTGTGACATTGTTGTTTCAATTTTTAAGACTTTTTTTGAAAGGATTAACGGGATTATTTTTTCGTACCTTTTTTAATTGTGTGCTTGAATTTTAACACGGCAAAATTTAACTCTATTGATGTTTCTGTACCGTTTGTTTCCATTTCCGGATCAAGTAATTCTGTAATCAATTCGCCGCTGGATTGCATTAGTTTTTTCTGCGACTCTTTGTCAGATATTGTTGTCAATTCATTTATTTTTTGTGATAAATTCCGTACTTTAGTAAACGTTTCAACTATTGCAATTGTTGTCTGTACTGCAACCGGACTCTTTAATATCGTTGCCAACATATACAAGCCTTTCTCCGTGAAGGCTTTGGGTAGTTCTTTTGAAAATTTTATCTTGGGGTGATCAAAATTTTTGATCACCTCGTCTTTTTCTTTTTGATTTATAGTAACAATGTAACCTTCAGGAAATTTTTCAGGATTATTCTTAACGGCTTGATTAACCTCTCTTGTTGTTATACCGTACAATTCCGCCACATCGCTATCAAGTATCACATTTTGACTGCGAATTGTTATTATCTTGTCTTCAACCTGTTTGAATTTTATAATATCAGACAATTTCTTGTAACTTTTCCTGAATTTCTGTTGATCGAAATTTTTAATTTCAACAATTTCAACAACCTTAACCAACTTTACGTAACTCTTCGGGTTGGGATATTCCTTTTTCTATTGATCTAAAATTGAAAATAGATTTTTTATTGTTTTTTTGTTGCTGCCCGCCATTTAATACACAATTCTTGGAAATAGGTGATACAGTAAAATATTGTTTTTTTCCGTTTAATGTAATTAGAAGTTGCTCATCGGTATCTTCAGTAAAAAATTCCGGAATATTTATGTCTTTCAATTGAAATATCTTGCTTAAAATTGTTTTATTAACGGATTCAACCGTAAAATATTGTTTTACTTTTTCAAATCCTGCTTCACCAAATGTACTTCTCGTAACCGGATCATTAGCAAGGTGACGAATCGCCAATGCTAATGCTTCTGGATTTCGTACAGGAACAAGAATACCATTCACTCCATCGTTGACCACATCACGGCAACCAACATTATCTGTTGTAATTATAGGCTTTTTCATTGCCATTGCTTCCAAAAGTACGTTTGGAATTCCTTCCCGATGATAGGAGGGAAGTGCTATTATATCCGCAGCATAAATGAGTTCACGAATGTCTGTTCTATAACCAATCTGTTTAAATAATAATGTTTCTTTAATTTGATTTTGTGATATTTCCTCAAGACTTCCATTTTCAAATGAACCGGCATGGATGAATTTGATACTTCCTTTCATATCCGAAAAAAATTGGCTCGCCTCAATAAACTCAAGAATCCCCTTGTTTCGGGAAATACGTGAAATCATAAGTACGAAGATTCCTGTTTCACTAATCCCCAATTCTTTTCTTATTTCCGCAACATGTTGAATATTAACGGACTCCATTGAAAATTCGCGTAGATTGACCCCCGAACCATTAACAACAATATAATGTTTATTCTTCAATATTCCTTCATGAATAAATATATCTCTATCCTCTTTATTTTGAAAAACAAAATGATCTGTAAATTTTGTTCCGAATTTCAGCATGATTCTTGCAACTTTTTTAATAGTCCGTGCAAGAAGTCCTCCGCCTTCTGAATAAATAAATCCAAGTCCGCCAAATACAGAACATACTTGAGGAACACGAGTCAACTTAGCAATTCCCGGACAAAAAATATTCGGTTTCGTCGTCATTGTATAAACAAAATCCGGTTTAAGTATATGTAGTAAACGATATAATCGTAATAAATAAAATAAATCACTTAACGGTCCGATAAATCGACTTACAGGTACTTCTATATGTCTGGCTCCAAGACAACGAATTCGTTCCGCAAAGGGACCGTCTGGGGAAATAACAATAACGTCATGTTTGTTATAAATAAGCGTAGCAATAAATTCACTACGAAATTGCCACACAGCATGATCGGTCGATGAAATAACAACAATTTTCATAATTTATCACACTTAACAGTTCACTTTTTAATCGAAACAAATTTGTATCAATTGTTTTCATATCAATCAAATAAAATGTACATTGCCGATATTTTTATTTTAACCAACTTTTTCCTACTCCGTCTCATATTGTTGTAATCTCTCTGATTATGCAGCTTGTTTCATTTTATGTATTAATTCTTGTTCCTGAAACGGTAATACTGATATGGAATCATCAATAATTCCTGTGTCAAGATATTGTTTCACAATATTTTCACAAATCTCTGACACCTTTAAGGTTAGCCCCAATAATTCATTACGTATATTTTTTTGATTGTTAAAAAAAATTCGAAGTGTTCCGATTTGTTTGTCATCAACAATAAGCGGAATAAAACAAATAATGGATTTTCCCTCAAACAATTGTTTTTTCGTCACGTTTTCCCATTCACCAAAAAAGTCTTCGTGTTGACATGGAATGTTGATATCTAATTGAAGACATCGACAAGGATAATTGCGCAAAATCGGAATAAGACGATTCCATATCTGTCGCCAAGGTCCCTTGCCCTGAATATGATAAATCTCACCATTTTTACTTTGGTATTTCTGTTTATCAAATAACTTGAGAAAACGTCCTTTAATTCGTCCAACCAAAATAAATAATTCACGTCGTCCGAATAAATCCGTTACAATAGCAATACTCAATATCCCTAACGAAGTCAACACCGGAATATAATCGTTTTGA
>JAITBS010000312.1 GCA_031283515.1 Planctomycetaceae bacterium | reverse complement strand
CCAATCACCAACACTGTCATTGCAAAAAATATCAGAACAAATAATATGGATTTTATTATTTTCATTTTATTTTTTCTTTTCTGTTTATTTTTATGGTTTTGATTCTTCACGTTTAATTGTAACACGTTCAACCCAAACCGATGGATTAAAAAAATTTTATGAATGTTACTCAAACTATAAAACAAAAATATTAAATTTTCAGCAAATGGAACAAAATAAGAATACATGGGAGATATACTTTAGGCAGTCATCATTTTAATGTTTCAATTTCCGGCATCTTTTTATTCAACGATATTCCGCCCCACAAGGGGCAATGCGTAACAACCTGCCGCAACGCGGTAGGAAACGAACCACACAATCTTAACGCCCTTTCAGGGCTGCCTATTGTTGGTAACTACAAAAATTCCACTGATAGATTACTCTGTTTCTTATTTTTCAAGATTTTTGAGAATTATATCGGCAACTTGTTGTGCAATAATATCGAATCCTTCTTTTGAAAAATGGATATTACCCGGTGCTTTGAACTGTTCCGGTTTAAAATTTTTCGTCAGACCGTAAATGTCATCGGTTGGAATGTTGTGTTTTTCAATGATCTTTGCCGCAACATTATTAAAGACAACTTCTTCACCAACACGGTTTCCATTGGTTCCTTCATTAACCACAGACGACGAAGCCCAAATAAGTTTTGTTTTTGTTTTTTCCAGCCGTTCGACAATTTTTTCAAGATTTTCACCGTATAATTCCGATGAGTGCCGCAACTCTCCATTTTTCTGATCCGGAATTCTTTTGCCGTTTTCCACTCTGGCACGATTACAATCATGTAATCCCCAATTGAAATGAATGATATCCCATTTTATTGTTCCAATAAATCGGTCAATGTTTTCCAATCCATAAGCAGTATTAGCGCAATTATCCGGTGTTCCGTTGTCTTTGAGTGGAAAATAAACATTCGCTTTGTCTTTGAGTAATTGGCGCAGTTTAAGGACATAACCAATAGTATTGGAATCACCTAAAATCAAAACGTTAGGTAATTTCGGATCGGCTTCAAACGCCCATGCTTTGGCAATATTTTGAATTTGCCTTGTACGTTGTTCTTGTGTGAGCGTATTATTAGGGTTCTTGGAACTATTAGGATTACTGGAATTTTGTGCGTTAACAGAATCATTGACGAACAAAAATCCTCCTAGAACCAGTAATAGAACAGTTTGAATTAATTTCATAACATTTCCTCATTAATTTTTAAGGTTAGTAAACAAATTTCAAAACATAAGCAACGTTAAAACTCTATTAAGCATTTTTCGTGCCAATGGAAAAATCGAAGAAAAATATCCTGATTTATCACTCAAGCCGTGATACTTCACGGGCAACCTTGAAATATCACGGCAATATCCGTTAAATATGACGGAATACCGTGAATCAACAGTTGCGAATGATACGATTATTTTAATTGTTATTCTTATTGTTATTTTTATTTTTCTGTTGGGAAAGGATAATCGTTTTTTCCGGAAGCCGGTTCATAAGGACCTTCGGGCAATGTTTTTTGCCAAGTGAGAACTTTTTCGGAAAGTTTTGTAACAATATCGGGATATTTTTCCGCAACATTATTTTGTTCACTTGGATCATTCGGAATATCGTAAAGTTCAATACGGCTGCGGTCTGGATTGAGTAACAATTTCCACTGGCTTTCGCGAATCGCAAGAATCGGACTACGGTTCCAAAGGTGATTGGCAATTCTGAAACGCCACTCCCAAAAGAGCGGTTTTGAACGGGTGAATTGTTTATTTCCCTTGAGAGCATCGGTAATATTTTCACCTCGTAACGTTTTTTTGACTTCGTTGGGTAATTCTACACCGGCAAGACTTGTCAAGGTCGGTAATAAATCAGCACCACTAATTACGGAACGATTATTGACTTGTCCAGACGGAATATTACCGTTCCACCGTACGATAAATGGTAAACGGATACCGCCTTCGTATAAACTTCGTTTTCGTCCCCGTAACGGACCTGTACTGCCAATTCCCGACCATGCGGCATTGGCAATTGTGATATCTTCAGGTCCGTTATCCGAAGAAAAAATCACTATCGTATTGTCTGCCAAACCGGAATCCTCAAGGAATGTCAATAATCGTCCGATTTGCTTGTCCAATTCGGTGAGTGCCGCCGAAAAAACTTCGTAAGGTGTTGTAAAACCATCCGGCGTGAGACGTTTATTCCGGTACGGTTCACGTAATTCCGCAGGAGGAATCAACGGAGCATGTGTATCAAAAAACCAAACTTGAGCATAGAACGGTTGATCTTTAACGGCACTAATTGCCCGAATTGCATCGTCAACAAAAATTCTGGAAGAATCGGGACGTTTAGGACCTTCGCCGTCAGAAGGTATGTTACTGTTGAACAAATATGTTTCATCAAAACCGTATTCCTGCAAGGCATCAGTGGTTGGTTTTGGATTACCCAAATGCCATTTGCCGATGTGAATCGTTCGATAACCTGCTTGTTTCAAAAAATGCGGCAATGTCGGTGTTTGGGGCGACAATTCATTGGGCATTGCTCTTGCTTTGTTCTGTTCCTGCGTTGCAAAATGTCCGTGAATCTTCAATTCTGCAGGAAAACGGCTTGTTAACAACGTTGCCCTTGACGGTGAGCAAACGGAACCTCCTTGATAAAATTGAGTGAAGAGAATTCCTTGCGCAGCGAGTTTGTCAAGATTCGGCGTGCGTTTCCGCTGATTCCCGTAACATCCAAGATCGCCCCAACCAAGATCGTCCGCAAGGAAAATAACAATATTCGGTCGGTCAGCACCAATCACCAACACTGTCATTGCAAAAAATATCAGAACAAATAATATGGATTTTATTATTTTCATTTTA
>JAITBS010000100.1 GCA_031283515.1 Planctomycetaceae bacterium | reverse complement strand
AAAAACGAAAACCGAATTGTCAAGTGTGATGAGCATATTTATTTTAAATTATTGCTTCAAAAAATCGCGGATAATTTCGTGATGTGGTCGCAACGAACCATCCGGCTCTATACAACCCATATATCCCACACTCGCTACCGGTCCATACTCAGGACGATGTAAATCCGCAACAGGACTATGGCACAACGCATGAATCATCCAGCCAATCTTACGCTCATTGACCGACGATAACTCAACCCGCAACTTCTCAATCCGCCCAGCATCAATCAAATCACCCCAACCAATTTCTGTGGCAATAATAGGCTTGTTGACCTCGTTGGCAAATTTCACATAACTATCAAGATTACTCTTGTAACCAACAACTTTATCATCGTAATCCTGCGGATTTTGATGATAGTCGTCTGGTTGGCGATACGTAAAATATGGATGCGGTCCCAAAATATCGCTCAACGGTTCATATTTTTTTACGGCTCTTAATCCTGCACAATTACTAATTGTCAAAACGGTTTTTTCCTTGCGGGATTTGATCCGATCATGTAACTGTTTCAGCCAAGAATAATACAGATCAAGCGATACCCGCAAATCCGGTTCATTGCAAAGATCCCAAGCATAAATCCGTTCATCCTCTCCATGTCGATCCAAGATGTCATCGACAAATTTGAATGTCTTATCAAGTTGTTCTTTGCTCATGGATTGGAAAGAACCTTGATAGAAACCGCCAAAATCCGGTGTGCCATGCCACGCATTGAACAAAACAATCATTGCCCGTAATTTCAACTTGCCGACAATATCAATGAACTTGGAAAAATCTTCCAGAAATTGTTTCGGTTGCACTAAATAAACATTGTACGGCAGCCAAAGACGAACAGCAGTCATATCAGGAAAAAGCTCTTTTCCATGTGAGAGTTCGCGATCAATTATATCAATTTTCAAATCGCGCCAGAGAGACCATCCGGTTCCATCTTCGTAACCGCCGCTTCCAGAACTATAACCGGGTTGGTAGTTGAAACCGCGAACCCATGAAAAAGAGGTGTTCTTGAGTTGTGGTGTGATATCAGTTTTTTTCTCTGTTTCCTTTGCCTCTTGCGCATTCAAAAAAGACGGCACTGCAAGCGATGTGCCAAGTATAACAGATGTTTTGAGGAATTCACGTTTTGTAAGTTGCATAAAATTTCTCCATGATTTTTTTGTGGCGAATATTTTTTAAAAAAGGAACGGTTTTTTGTTGCAACGTCTTTTATGTTGTATAGTTACAAAAAAAACGCGCTGTATTTTTACTGTCCATATTCATTTTAACATTGAAAAATAAAAGGAAATCAAAAATAGTGTAGCATGATCCGTTATTTAGTCAAGACCATCCAAAATCAAAAGAATGGAAAGTTTTATGGATACGTGATCATGTGTTTTTTGCCATAACTTATTGTCATGAATTATGTAACAACAAATTAACATAAAATCTTGAAGAAATAACCGTTTCAAGTTTTTGAAACCGAATCGTCTAAAAATCCGAAACGCTCAGCCGTTGACAATTCCAGATTGACGCCGGCAGTCCAATCATCAACATGAATATCCCAGATTTTTTTATTTGGTTTGTTCACTTTTAGAGTTGGAAAAATTTTTGACGTAAAATTACACGTGTTTGTCGCATAGTTACACTTGAAAAAAAGATTGATTTTGGAGTAAACTTATAACCTCTATGCAAAAACAAGTCGATTGTTATCGCTTGTGGGTATTTATCAAACCAACTCATAATAAGGAGAACGATTATGAAAAAAACAATCTTTATGATCACGATTACTATCGTATCAAAAATGATCCGGCTAATTCAAACTTACTTCATTAACTTTTTCCCAAACAAACTCAGGAAAACAAATAAAAAGATTTTAATTGTGCTGTCTTTAATGACAACAATCTTACTTTTGTCTTTGACAACATCGTTTGTTATTGCGCAATCTGTTACAATAACAGAGGAAAAACGTCCCGGACTTGTGGAAGAAGAATTTATTTATCTTTCCACACCTTATCCGCAATGTCATGCGTCAACTATTGTAGAATCCGACAAAGGAACACTTCTTGCCGCATGGTTTGGCGGAAGACATGAAGGACATGCGAATGTCGGAATTTGGCTCGCCCGAAAAATAAACGGAAAATGGTCAAAACCCGTCGAAGTTGCTAACGGGAAACAAGAAGACGGTAAATCATTCCCTTGTTGGAATCCCGTTCTTTTTCAACCGACTTCCGGTTCACTGATGCTTTTTTTCAAAGTCGGACCTGATCCGCAAAAGTGGTGGGGCGAATGGATGATCTCAAACGATGACGGTGTTACATGGACAAATCGCCAAAAATTACCGAACAGTTTTATTGGTCCTGTTAAAAACAAACCGGTTGAAATTAACGGTGTTATCTTTTGTCCCAGTAGCCGCGAGAAAGGTGCCGCATGGCAAATTCATCTTGAAAGTTCGTCTGATAACGGAAAAACATGGTCAAGCACCCAACCGCTCAACTCTACGGAACAAGGCGGTGCGATTCAACCAAGTATTCTTGTTTATCCAAACAAAAATAATCCGAACGAAAATAATTCAAACGTAACACTACAAATGATTGCCCGAAACCGTAACGGTAATGGCTCGCTTTGGCAAACATGGTCGGAAGATCAAGGCAAAACATGGAGTCCGATAAAACCGCTTGCGTTGCCCAATCCCAATTCCGGAACCGATGCTGTTACGTTAAAAGACGGACGCCAACTCCTGATTTATAATCACACAAACAACACGGAGGACAAGAATTTTTTTCCGCGCAATCGTGAAATGCTTAATCTTGCGGTATCGAAGGACGGTAACGATTGGCAACAGATTGCGACGATTGAGTGTACACCGACAGCAGAATTTTCCTATCCAGCCATTATTCAGACCAAAGATGGAATGGTTCATGCCGTGTACACATGGAACCGCCGACTCATTAAACATATTGTTCTCAATCCAAAATTATTGTAATAATTTCAGAGGTTCACACAAAAAATAATGGTAACTATTTTATTAACAGAGTCCGCAGAGTCTGCAGATGACGCAGATTTCCGCTAATTTTTTAAAACGTTTATTGAAATTAAATAAAACTCCCAAATCTTTAGTTTGTTCTCTTTTCGTCTGTTTTGTTATTTTTTTGTTTCGTAATATTCAAAAAAAATAATCTTCAAAAAACGGTGTAATTTGCGGACAAAATATTACAAAATTTTATTGTGTGAACGGTTAGGAACTGAAAATTTTAGCCGGTTCTCGTTGGAGTTGTCCGATGAACGCGGCGCAATTGACCGCAGGCTGCTCCGATTTTATCGCCTTTACGGAAACGAATTTTGACCTGAACTCCCTGCGATTCGAGTTGTCCAGCAAACCACGCAACCGTTTTAGCAGAAGGTGTTTGAAAATTCAATTCCGATACAGGATTCAATGGAATAATGTTGATAATTGCTGTTCGGTTTTTCAGTAAATGAACCAATTGTTGAACATGTTCCGGTTGATCGTTGAGACCGGCAATAAGTGTGTATTCAAATGTCACTCGTCTGCCAGTCTGTTTAAAATAATCATCCGCCGCTTTCAGAATTTCACTAATACCGGAAAATTGATTTTGCGGAATAATTCGAGTTCGTAATCCATCGTTTGGAGCGTGCAAAGAAACAGCAAGTTTGTATCCTTTACCGTTACGAACCACCGATTCCGCAAGTTTCCGAATACCGGACGGAATTCCGACAGTTGAAATGGTTACCCGCCGCACACTTAAATCAAAACCATCCGAAACGGTTACTTCGTCTAATGCCGAAAGAAGTGCGTCGAGATTGAGTAACGGTTCACCAATGCCCATCACCACAACATGTGTCAAACGTTCCTGATCGGGAAGCAGGGAATTGAGCCGCACAAATTGTTCCAATATTTCACCGCGAGATAAATTCCGTACAAAACCATCCATTCCACTGGCACAAAAAACACAACCCATGGCACAACCAACCTGAGTACTAATACACGCTGTTCGGTGGTTACGATTATCCCGAAGAAGAACACATTCAACCCGTTCACCATCCGTCCATTCAATAAGAAGTTTTTCTGTCGAATCGTCAGACCGATAACAAGCTAATTCTTTACCTTGCAAGACGGAACCGAATTGTTCCGTAAGAAGTTTTCGTGTTTCTTTCGAGAGATCGGTCATTTTATCGAATGACGTTGTTTTTCTGGCAAAAACCCAACGCCGCACTTGTTGGAGCCGGAACTTGGGTAATCCCAATCCGGTCAGAATCTCCAATAAATCCGTCGAATTGTATTCGAGAAATCCATTTTTCTTATCAATACTTTTCATAAAACAATCAAGAAAACGTAAAAATGTCCGGTCTATTCGGCGTCCGGTTTGCTAACGGTAAAATAGACACAAAACGCTTTGCTGCCAGTGAAAAGGGGTTTCACCGGTAGCAAAGTTCCTTGTGTACGCCAAAATGGAAGCAAATCGGGTCAAATCGAGTCAAATCGGATTAAATTAGGTAAATTAAATAAAATTGGGGGGAATTGGGGGAAATTATGAGTTAAAAACATCATTTTCGGTAATGTTTACAAAATATCTGAGTAAGGTAAGAAGAAGTATGATGTCTTTTATTGCTACAATTTTATTGTTATAATTTATTCAGTAACTCAATTAGTTTTTTTTGTGTGTAGTATCCGCGTAACACAATTGGTTGCGATGGATTGTTCGGATCGAACAACGCCAAAACAGGAACTTGTTCAGGTCCTAGTCTTTTCAGTAATTCAGTTGCTTCGCCTTGACGGGTACAGTCTGCAACCAACGAAACAACCCGTTTTTCGTCAAGTAATTTCAAAATAGAATCCGTCTTGAGAACCGCCGCTTCCAGAACCTTGCAATTCACACACCAATCCGCCGTAAAATCAACAATAACCGCTCGGTTTGATATCCGCGCAGATTCAAACTCCAATAATGTATAAGGTTTCCAATGTTGCCCCTGATTTCCGTGAAGACGTGATTGCATCGCCGATTCCAATGTGTACGGAAATTGAATGACAGGAAGTTGAAACGAAAACAAAATAACCGTTGCGGGAATAATTAGTGTAACAATTCCTTCCGTCATATTCCATGTTCCTTTAATTTGGCGGCGTCCCATCTGCCAGCACACAAACCAAAGTGCAAACAACAACGCAACCGTTGATAACATCCGTTCGATTTGTATGAAAAAAAGAATCCAAACAACCGCAATCAATAGAAGAAAACCCATCGTTTTTTTGAATGTTTCCATCCATTGCCCCGGTTTGGGCAGAAATCGTAACAGTTCGGGAAATGCCCCAATAATCAGATATGGCGATGCCATACCAAGTCCAATCATACCGTAAGCAAGAAAAACCAACTCCGTATGACCGGAACGAATTTGCATATCCGCCCAGTTGACCGCCGGACTCAGCAATGGCGCACCACACGGAATCGCAAGAAGTGTTGTAATAATCCCCTTGAAAAACGCACCAACAATCCCTTCTTGTTGCAAAATTTTTCCCGATGTTTCACTGCCAAGCCAATTGCCAAGCGGCGGCGGTAAGGAAAGTTCCCAAATTCCCATTAGACTTAATGCCATTGTAAAAACAACACAAGACATAATAATGTTAAATAAATCAAACGTAAAAAGAATACTCAACCCGCAACTCAAAAATGCTAAAAAAAGAAATACCGACAGAAGACCCAATACATACCAAAGATTCAAAATCAACGCTTTAATACGGCTCTTACCGGCTTGCTCGAAAAAAGACAAAATCTTGAGACCAATAACAGGCAAAACACAAGGCATAAAATTCAAAATAATTCCGCCAAGAAAAGCGTATAATAATGCTGTTTCAAAACCAGTTATCGGTACAATTTCTTGTGGTGTGAAATTCTCTGTTGATTTTATTGTTCGGGAATTAGTTGTTTGGGAATTGTCCGGCAGCGGATTTACAATTTGTGAATCCGCTTGAAATATAAATCGGTTCGCAACAGTTACGGAATCTTGGAAATATTGTTTTACATCCAACCTAGGATCATAAACCGCTTCAAAAGGAACAGTAATCGGAATACAAACACCGCCTTCACCCATTTGACAAACTTGTCCCTCCAATGTCCCCCGAATCACTTGATCTTTAGGCAATTCATGTTGAAAAGTAAAAATCCATATTACCGTATCGTGATGAGATTCAATATCCACGTTAAATCCAACAGCATTACTGTCAATTTCCGGTGCTGTTGCCGGCTGTATTTTTTGCAACTTTAATTCGGATGATTCGAATTGAAAAGTTGATCGGATTGTTCCGCCTTCCGGTTGTGTTACCGAATAAAGATGCCAGTTTTTCGTAATCTTTACATTAAGAATAAGATATCGTTCATAAAATGTTCCATTAAGCGTAACTTGATTTTTCGGAGCCTGTAAAGGATTTTCCGTATTAAAATTATCAAGATCGTAAAAACTGTTGAGGTTAATCTGTGCCGAAAGCGGTTGAACCGTAACACTCAACAAACAGAAAAAAACAATATACCGCAAAATTTTTTGTATCATAAAAATTGTATTGTAAACAGAGGATTCGTGAATAGAAAATAATTCAGTAGTTTTGTTTATATTTTGAATTGGGAATGATCTTATTTTGTATTTGTTAGGAATTTTTGAAAATTGGATTATTACCCATTTTTATTATTTACTTGTTGAGTTCGATTGTCCTGCTTTTTTTCGGATCAACAAACAAAACGGTTGGAGAAGATAAAACCGACTCTGCAACTGACGGTTTAATTTCCGCACGAACCGGAACCGGTTCCTTACGAATAACCGATTCAATAATTTGGTTGGTCTTTGCGGAGTGAATATTTGGGTTTGGGAAATCATCAATAGGAAGTAGGAAAAACAAATTTTTCAACCCCGGCGTCAATGGAACCACCGGAGCAGTATCTGGTGCAAAAATGGAAAAAAGCGTGTGAAACGAAACTAATTGCCGATTTTCGTCATGAAAATAAACGGTCATTTTACCGAGTCCCGAAGCATCAGGAACCTGATGCATCAATGCGTTTTGCCATAAGTCGTCCGGACGGAAAACAACACCATCCGGTTGTAACCGAAAATGAACCGCACACGCCGTAAATGGAATCATACTGCGCGGCGATTCGAGAATATCAGACGGTTTGACGATCAGATTAAAACGTTCCGTCATTCGTTGAAATAACGTTTTTTCTATCGAACCATCAACAATTTGAAAACATCCTTCCGCAGTAAATATGTTTGGTCCCAATGCCGCATGAGTTATTTGCCAATCCCGTATCATTCCTGAAACGGAAAACGGAGTATATTCTTTGGCAAACGGAGCCATATCAATATCTTTAAAGAAAACATTTTTTAATCGGAGCGTTGGCGGAATTTCCGGATTACTGTTTTTTTCAATAGAAAATTCACCGCTAAACCGGCTTCCATTACCAAAATGCCGGAATGCCGAACAGAATACTGCAACCAATTCACAGGGAATAGGTATTTTACCTGTTTGTAACGTTATCTCAAAACTGCTTGCCTGCCGTTTTTGAGTAACAGAAAAGCGTTGCGTTTCCAATTCGGAAAATTCGGGAACCTGAAATTCCCAATCGGAACGGATTTCATTTTTCGTCCGATAAAGATTACCGCGAGCAAACCGCACTCTATCCGGTTTTTCATCCGGTCGTTTTTTGCTGTAAGTACTAAAAATTCCAATATTTTCAAAAACAAATTGAATCGGTGTTTCCGACAGCAAATGGAATCTTGCCAGCACTTTTTCGAGTGCATCGCGGACAGTAACCGCCGAAGTAGAATCATGGTCAAATGTCAGAACAGAATCAGGTACAAAAATTTGCCGAAATCCGTTTGACCGAATTGGTGCGGCAAACGGCAAAATCGAATTGTCCGAATGATCCGTAATTGTTTCAAGACCGGGAAAAAACTTGTCAAAATTTTCCGAAATAATATATTGGCAATCAATTTCCGGTGCAAAAAAGATTGTTTTTGCGGAAAAAGAGTCGAGAATCCGAACATTTTTCAATCGTGTACAATACAATGACCGATATTCGATGGCATCAATTTTCCAAGTCAGACCTGTTTGAATTGTGGCATTGTATTCAAATTTCCGTGCATTTGCCGGAATTTTACGCAACACAATTCCCGCAAGAATCCCAAGCGTGAGCAAAGGACCCAGAATAAAAAAAAGTAAAAGCGAAATTATTCGCCGAGTCTGATCATGTAAGGTCACGTTATTATTAAATGTATAACTTTCATTTGACAACCATGAGCGGTATATTCGGGCGTTCTGGAAGCACGGTTAGTTTTTCAAGTTTTCGGATCAATATTCTTATCAATTCCCTCATCAAGAGAGTTGCTTAACATAATCGTTGCGTTTACAAATCCATAAGAAACTCTGTTTCCAAGTTGATAAGAGATTAAAAAAACTAACAATTATTTAACAATTTATCTTAAAACCGGCGAAATAACAATAATTGAAGTTGTTGAATGATGACCACTGTTAATATTGTTTTAATGATTAATATTGTTTTAATATTGTTTTAATGCGAGTTGTCCGGCAATTTCAAACGCAACTACGTTTTCAACAACAACACTTGCAGCAGGAACAGCACAAACATCACTGCGTTCATAAATGGTGGGCATTGGTTGTTTCGAGTTTAAGTCAATTGAGTCGAGTGGTTTTTTCAGGGTTGGGATTGGTTTCATTGCTGCCCGAACAATAATTGGTTGACCGTTTGACATTCCGCCTTCAATTCCTCCGGCATTGTTTGTTTTCCGTACAAAACCTTGTGTTGGAGTTTGTCGTTGTGTGTTGTCATACCCGATTGGGTCATGCATTGCCGAGCCGAGTGTTCGTGCCGATTCGAAACCAAGACCGATTTCAACTCCTTTGATTGCCTGAATTGACATAACCGCCTGAGCGAGTTTTCCGTCGAGTTTAGCATCCCACTGCATACACGAACCAAGACCAATCGGCGCACCGAACACACGAACTTCGATAACACCGCCCACTGTATCGCCGGTATTTCCGATTTCGTCAATTCGCCATTTCAATACGATATCATGTTCGGGATAAACCGTATAGAGTTCACTGGAATCGCGGCGTTGCAGTAATTCGTCAGGGGTAAAATCTTCCGGCGGTGTTGGCAACGCCAACGAACCAATGCCCCGAACAAAACCAATGACAATAATTCCCTGTTTTTCGAGCCATTGTTTTGCTAAAGCACCGGCAGCAACACGTCCGGCGGTTTCGCGGGCACTGGCACGTTCTAAAATTGGGCGGATGGGCAATGCGTATTTAATGGAACCAGCCAAATCGGCATGACCGGGTCTTGGTTGTGTAATTTCGGGTGCGGTATCGATACGGTAATCGTGGTTTCTGATCCAAAGAGTGATGGGAGCGCCGGTTGATTTTCCTTGCCAAAGACCGGTTAGGATTTCGACGGTATCGGTTTCGATTTTCTGCCGTCCGCCGCGCCCATATCCGCCTTGACGACGCCGTAATTCCGCATCAATTTTGGACTTATCAATTTCAAGACCGGCAGGAAAATCCTCAACAAGAGCCAAAATTCCATGACCATGTGATTCTCCGGCAGTTTTGTAATACATCGTTTTACCCATACTTTTTCATAAATTTACACAAACTATTTCTCAATAATCCACTGAATGATACTCAATTTTCCAAAATCAATCCAGATCGATTTTATAAAAAATAAGCTAATATATCAGTGGAATAATCATTTTTGATTCTTCACCCCAGTGGAAATCCAAAGGTAGTCAACGTTTCGCCGAAACGTTTTAAACAATACAATACGGCGTACTCGCCGACTTGCCCCTGTTGCCGGACGGAAATGAAAAACCAACCGTGTACAACTCCATAACAAAACCAACCGTTGCGACCGTGGGTTTATTGTATTGTTCAAAACCTTTCGGGGAAAGGTCGCCTACCTTATAATTTCCAACTGTAAACAAATTCAAAAAAAAATTCCACTGATATATTACAAATTCCACTGATATATTTACGAAAAAATATTCATTGGTGCGAAATTTTCAGGGAAGGATTGACTTTTAAACCTGTTCGATTCATAATCATTTGGTATTTGTTTTTGCAGTCGGTTTTGTTTGCTTGTTTGTGTTGTTGTTGAGTTTTCGATATCAATGGTTTGATGTTATATTTCAATGTTAATACTTGGTTTAATCGGCGGAATTGGCAGTGGGAAAAGTACGGTTGCGGAAATGTTTTGCCGGTTGGGAGCCGAACGAATTGACGCCGACCAAATCGGTCACGAAGTATTACAATACCACGATGTCCAAACTGCCGCCCGAAACCATTGGGGAGACCGTATTTTTGACGCAAACGGTAAACTTAATCGAAAAATGTTGGCTCAAATTGTGTTTGAACCATCGGAAGCCGGTCATCTGGAACTGAGTTTTTTGAATTTTTTGGTTCACCCTCATATCACTCAGAAAATCGAAGATCAAATCCGTCATTTTTCCGAATCGCAATGTCATTACCTTATTTTGGATGCCCCGCTTTTACTCGAACAACATTGGGAACAACGAGTTAATTCTCTTGTTTTTGTGGATGCACCTCGATCAATCCGGCTTGCCCGAATTCAAAAACGAGGTTGGACACAAACAGAGTTGGACGCCCGCGAGCAAACACAACTTAGTATCGAAAAAAAACGTCACGCCGCAGACTGGATTATTAATAATTCAGGAAATTTGGACGAGACGCTTGACCATGTTAAAAAAATTTGGCAAAATTTAGAAAATTGAAATTACCGATAAACTTTTAACCCCTTATCAAAATTCTGGAGTTTTGACGCCATACCGTCCGAACTTTCAGTAATAAACTTTGTTGTAATATTTCTGCGGTTTTATTATGTGAACCGCAACAATTAGAATTGGGATATAGAGATGGGTTTTGTAATTACGAACTGCCCATTACAAACCGCAAATCCAAAACGGATAATTATTAATACCTTTAAAATCTTTTTTATGATTCTTAACCGGATATGGCAAGTCAGAGATTGTTGCGGCAAAACAAAAAAATTCTTTTTTCCCTATTCTCACGTTTATAATCTTCCGCTGATTCGCTTGAGGGCGAATTCACAAACTTATCCTATTGATAATTATAGGAAATTGTACAAATGATAAATGATCGCACAAAAACAAAGAATTCGTTCGGATATGGAATTTTTCCTGAGACAGACAAATCTTCAGAGGTTGCTGTTGCTGCACCAGAGGAAGATTCTGTTCCTTCCGGTCATACTCAGGATTTGACCGATAATCCGGCTATTTCTCAACAAAATAAACAAGAATCACCTAACAGTTCTATTCCTTTTTCGTTAGGACCTGTTGGTAAAAAAGGAGAACCGCTTTGTCTTGCGGAGATTCTTTCTAAAGAACGCCATCAAGGATTTGTCGAACCAAATTACGATGAAACTTATGAAAAATTAAAACAACATGGTGATACAACTTACCTGAGTGATTTGCAAAAAATGTCTGTTCAGGAACTGATCATCGAAGCACGGCGTCTGGAAATTGAGAATACGTCTGAAAATTCGACACGACAGGAACTGATTTTCCAAATTATTCGCCGGCGAGTCAAAGAAAACGGGTTGATGTTTGGTGAGGGAACATTGGAAATTCTTCCCGATCAATTTGGTTTTTTACGGAGTCCCGATTATCATTATCTATCTTGTCCTGATGACATTTACATTTCACCAAGTCAGATAAGACGTTTTGGTCTTCGTAAGGGCTGTACTGTTTCAGGGCAAATTCGACCGCCTAAAGAAAATGAACGTTATTTTGCATTGCTTCGTGTTGAAGCCATCAACCACGAAGAACCAAATCTTCTTCATAGTCGTCCTCACTTTGATCATTTGACTCCGGTTCATCCCAATACCCGAATCATGTTGTACCGTGATCATGATATCGACATGAAAATTATTGATCATTTGATTCCCATTGGTTTTGGGCAACGTGGTTTGCTGATTAGTCCGCCGCGGAGTGGCAAAACGGTTCTCATGCGTAAAATGGCAACGGCAGTTCAAAAAAATCATCCTGATATTTATGTATTTGTGTTGCTGATTGACGAGCGTCCCGAAGAAGCTACGGAAATGATTCGGCAATTAAAAGGTCCGAAATGTGAAGTCATCTGCTCTTTTTTCGACGAAGTTCCTGCACGGCATATTCATGTTTCGGAAATTGTTTTTGAAAAAGCCAAACGTATGGTTGAATACGGTAAGAATGTTTTTATTTTCCTTGATTCTATTACTCGTCTTTCGTTGGCGTGGAACACAGATCATCCGCTTGATTTGGCGTCCTTGAACTTGCAGGCTCCCAAAAAATTATTTGGTTCTGCCCGTAAAATTGAAGGCGGTGGTTCTTTAACCATTCTTGCATCGGTATTGGTCGAAACAGAAAATCCTGTTGATGATGCGGTTTATCACCAATTTCGAGGAACCGGCAATTTGGAAATCCATCTCAGTCATTTATTGGCGGAAAAGCGCATTTGGCCGGCAATTGATATTCATAAAAGCGGTACACAACATGAAGAATATCTTTTTTCCGACAACGAATTACAACAAAATGCGGAATTGCGGCGAAAGATTGCCGACATGGACAGTATTACTGCAATGGAATTTTTACGGAACAGCCTGCACGATTAAAAGATTGAAAAAATGTAATATTTTCAGTGGAATCTTCGTCAACTTGTTTACTAATGGAACTCCAAAGGTAGTCAACCTTGTAATTTCCAACTGTAAACCAATTCAAAAATATTCCGCTGATAGATTACGAATCAAAAATAATTATTCCGCTGATTCGTTCGCAGAGGACGCAGAGGTTCGCCGATTTTTTTGAGAATACAAAACAATCGAAAGAAGTTTGAATCGGAATTTTCAAAGCGCTCTAAGGGAATCGAACCCTCAATTACAGCTAGGGAAGCTAGCGTGTTGCCACTACACTAAGAGCGCTGGAATAGTAAAATTATTAACAAAAAATTATATCCGATTCATCATTGCCAAAAAGTCCCTCAAGAAATTTAAATTCGTATAACATTATGTTTCAATGTTTTCAGCCTTGATCTTTATGTTGACAGCGTTCTCGATTCAACACCGGAATGTCTTCAAAAGTATAAACTCAAACCTCGGTTACTCAATGTTCATTGTACATTAAAAAATTACCGGTGTCTTTGTTCTTCCAAAATGGTTTGACCAGTTGAAGACTTTTATCGGCAGTTGAGCGGCATTGGACGATCTGAAAAAGTCCATTGTCATTACCGCCAAATAAAACTTCAAAACGAAAGAACACATTGCCAAAGAAACATGTACGCTTCAAGATCATTTTCTTCCCAAATTTTACGAATTATTTCTTCATCACCTTTGATTTCCGCCCAATCGGATTTCGCTTCCTCCCACGTCACACAAATACCGGGTTGTTTGATAATTGGTTCTTCATTCATCGTCTTGTTGGTTGCCATTGCGGACAATTTTCTGTATTATTTTGGTTGACATTTAGGTTCCCGTTGATGCCAGATATCGAATGTCTGACAAAAAACAACTTTCTCAGTATAATTGAATAAAAAAATAAAATCAATATTATTAGATATTATTGGGAGTTGATTTATTTGGAGGGACAGTATTACCGCAACCCAAAAGTCGCCCAAAAAACAAAGAATCTTTTGCCAACCTGTTGTACTGCCCGTCAGTAATAACTAAATTGGTAATCAATATAATGTTTGCGGTTCCGGTTGCTTTTTGGGGCGGATTGGTTTTTAATTGAGATTTAATTGGAGTTTTGGGTGTTTATTGGTCATTATTGTTAATTTCATTGTAAGGGAGTACATTTATTGAGGGGATTATGAGCAGGATTCGGTGTGAGTGCTAAAAAATTGTCTTGACATTTCACCTTGCCGATGGATACAATAGACATGTTTGACACAATGATGGATTGAAGTTTCGGGAATGTCCCGAACTTGCCCCAAAAATAATCAGGTGTTTTTAGGAAAATGGAACCGGTTTCAGTAAATCAGAATCAGTTGATAATCATAATCTGTCAAGCAGGCAATGATTACATGGAGAAATGATGTTCCTTTACAAATCGGAAACATTTTGGACGGCTTACACTCCGGCAAAAATTAATCTTTTTTTCGAAGTGTATGGAAAACGTAATGACGGATTTCATGAAATTACGTCCCTTGCCGTTCCCATTCGGCTTTTTGATACCTTAATATTTGAACCAACCAAAAACGAAGAAATTGAATTTTTTTGTCAGAATGGTTCTGCGGATATTCCCGATAATGAGAATAATCTTGTTATTCGGGCGATAAGACTTCTTCAGAAACGTACTGGGGTTGTTCGGGGGGCTAAAATCAGGTTATTCAAGCGGATTCCGAGTCAGTCGGGACTTGGTGGTGGTTCCAGTGATGCTGCTGCCGCAATTCAGACCGCTCGACATGTTTGGAATTTGAAAATCCCTGATGAAGAACTGATAGCGATTGCTGCTGAAATTGGAAGTGATTGTCCTATTTTTTTTCATCAACATGCTAGTATTAGTTATGGACGAGGCGAAGTAATCCGAGCAATCGGGGTGATTCCCAAACTCCATTTTGTAATCCTGAAACCTTGCGAAGGACTTTCAACCGCAACTGTTTATAACCAATGTATGTCATGCCATGATTTACAATTTCAGTACCCTGAAAAATTGATCGCCGAATTAAAACAAGGTGATCTCGTCCGAATAGGGCGTTGTTTTTTCAATCGTCTTGAAATGCCCGCTCAAATCATTTGGCATCCGTTCAATCAATTAAAAAAAGAACTGGAACAATTCGATTGCCTTACAATCCGTATGAGCGGAAGCGGAACTGCGTTTTACGGGCTTTGCCGGAATCACCGACAAGCCAAATTCGTTGCCGGACAACTCCGTCAACGTGTTACCAAAAACAGCATCATTTTAGTAACAAGTAACTGATCAAAATCACCTGCCGCTTTTAAGGAGACTTGTCATGGAAATTACTGAAGTTCGTATCAAATTAATGGAAGATCCCAGCGAACGTCTTAGGGCATTTTGTTCCATTACGTTCGACAATTGTTTTGTTATACGCGATTTGAAAATCATTGATGGTACCAACGGTCCATTTGTGGCAATGCCAAGCCGGAAACTAACGGCTCATTGCCCGCGATGTCGTTGTAAAAATCATCTCAAAGCATCTTATTGTAACCAATGCGGTTATAAATTCGAGGAGATTATGGAATTGCGGGACGAATCCGGACGGAATAAACTCTATGCCGATATTGCGCATCCGATTAATTCCGCTTGCCGTGAAGCAATTCAGGAACGTATTGTCAAGGCATTCGAAGAGGAACTCGAAAAATCCAAATTACCCGGATATGTTTCCTCTTACGATGATTACAATGATTCTGGTGAAGAAGGAAACGATTTTATTCCCGATTCACTTCATTTTTCGCTTGCCTCACGAAATCCCACAATGACACGGAAGAAAAAAGCCGAATTTGGTGCAGGTATTTTTGAATAACGTAAACAGCCTTCATCTGAAGAATAGAGAGTGAATGGCGAATCGTCAATATTACTCTCTTTTCTTCACTTATTATCGGTGATCATAACATGACAATTGTTACTATTATCGATTGGCGAAAATTCCGTTTAATTATTGTATCTATTCAGTAGAATATTTGGTTTCGTTGAAATTCCGTAAGATTTTTTTAGTTCCGCAACATGATGCCGTACCATTCTTACTGTTGCTCGTCTGCCATAAATGCAACGTTTTCCTTTCTTTTTTTTCCATTCAGAGTTCTCCCGAATGATTTTTACGGGCGGCAACAATGGTGTCTTGACCAAAAACTCTTGTAACAATTGCGGTAGTTTTACGAACATTAGTCATCGTAAAATGGACGGGTTAAAGTAATCAATTGTAACTATTCAGTGGAATCACCAATAAAAAACTCATTACCTCATTGTTCTTTTTAATGAAGTAATGAGATTATCGTGTATGGTTGACCATTGGCGGCTGAGGTTTTTTTGTTGAGAAAATTAGGTGAAAATGATGCCGGTTTTTAGTGAATAGTTATGAGTGAATAGTGTCACAAGCGTCCTATTCACCAAAACAATTTTAATCCGCATGTGAACTATTCACGATTAGCTGCTCCCTATTCATTATCAATGATCTTGCCGTCATTTTGTAAACCTCAAAATCCCATCGGACTGTCATTTTGGCAGATATTCTTTGGGGAATCAATTTAGAATCTATTGAATTATAAGGAATTAGAACAATTTTTTTCTATTTTATGAATGGCACGTGAATTGCTGTGAACTTTTTTAACTTGATTGTCGGTTGTTTGCCAACCAATAAGTTCTAGAAAGTAAATGTTGTCAATCAGCCGAAACAATCGGCTCAAAGAAAGAGAGGAAATCAATTATGGCATCTGAAAAAATTATAGGAATTGATCTTGGAACGACCAATTCAGTGGTCGCAGTAATGGAAGGTAAAGATGTTAAAGTTATCCCAAACGCCGAAGGCAACCGGTTAACTCCCAGTGTGGTTGCTTTTACGGATAGCGGAGAAAATCTGGTGGGTGAACCGGCACGACGCCAAGCAGTTACAAATCCCACCCGCACCGTCGCCTCAATTAAACGCTTTATGGGACGTCGTCACGGCGAAGTTGCCTCCGAAGAAAAAATGGTTCCCTATAAAGTTGTCGGAAGTTCTGACGAATATGTTAAAGTTGAAATCGATAATAAAAAATATACTCCGCCAGAAGTTTCTGCAATGACGCTTCGTAAACTTAAAGAAGCTGCCGAAGCCTATCTTGGTCATAAAGTTAATAAGGCAGTTATTACTGTTCCGGCTTATTTCAACGATGCCCAACGTCAGGCAACCAAAGACGCCGGACAAATCGCCGGACTCGAAGTGTCCCGAATCATCAACGAACCCACCGCCGCATCATTGGCATACGGATTAGATAAAAATGTCAGTCAAAAAATTGTTGTATTCGATCTTGGCGGCGGAACATTTGACGTATCTTGTCTTGAAGTTGCCGACGGTGTTTTTCAAGTGCTTAGCACAAACGGCGATACTCATCTTGGCGGTGATGATTTTGATGAAGTGTTGATCAATCATGTTGCCGAACAATTTAAAGCCGAACAAGGAATTGATTTGCGAAAAGATGCGATGGCTCTTCAACGGCTTCAGGAAGCCTGTGAAAAAGCCAAACGTGAACTCAGCTCTGCTCAATCAACAGATATCAATTTGCCGTTTATTACTGCCGATCAAAACGGTCCAAAACATTTACAGGTCAAATTAACTCGTTCAAAGTTTGAACAATTGACTGACCATTTGGTAGAACGTTGCCGTGGTCCGGTAATGCAAGCGTTGAAGGATGCGAAATTATCACCGTCGCAAATTGATGAAGTTGTGTTGGTTGGCGGTTCAACACGGATTCCGAAAGTTCAGGATATGGTACGTAGCATTTTCGGTAAAGACCCGCATAAAGGAGTGAATCCTGATGAAGTAGTTGCGGTTGGTGCGGCAATTCAAGGTGCGGTGCTTGCCGGCGAAGTCCGCGATGTCTTGTTGCTTGATGTAACTCCGTTGTCGCTTGGAATTGAAACACTTGGCGGTATCATGACCAAACTTGTCGAACGGAATACAACTATTCCAACCGAAAAGAAACAAGTTTTCAGCACTGCAGATGATAACCAAACAGCAGTAACAATTAAAGTTTATCAGGGAGAACGTGAAATTGCCGCCCATAACCGGCTTTTAGGGCAGTTCAATTTGGAAGGAATTCCGCCTGCACCTCGTGGAGTGCCGCAGATTGAAGTTTCGTTTGATCTTGATGCCAACGGGATTCTGAATGTTTCGGCGCGGGATTTGGGAACGAAAAAGGAAACTAAAGTTCGAATTGAACAATCGTCTGGTCTTTCCAAAGACGAAATTGAAAAAATGCAACACGATGCCGAACTTCACGCTGATGAGGACAAAAAACGCCGTGAACTGGTTGAGGCAAAAAATAATGCGGAATCAATGTGTTTCCAACTGGAAAAGTTGCTTAAAGAAAACGATGCGAATTTGAACCAAACAGACAAAGACGCAATCAATGCGGCTATTGGTAAAACCCGTGAAGCGGTGTCAACAGATGATCTGTCGCAGATTAAATCGGCAACAGAGCAACTGGAACAGGCATCTCATGCGATGAGTAAGGCAATGTACGAAGCTGCTGCAGCAGCCAACGCTGCAAAACAAGGAGCTGAAACCGCCGAAGCTATGGGTGCAAACCCGCAAGCAAAAAATGATGACGACGCCATTGATGCGGAATTTGAAGTCAAAAATTAAAAGTAACATGTAGTTATGTAGTTAATATATTGGTGGACTATTTTCAAATTGGTCTTTTCGTAATCTATCAGTGGCATGATTATTTTTACGCATTATTCAGTTCCTCCTCGTCCTGAAAGGACAATAGAGTGAATAGTTGATAGTGGATAGTTGATAGTGGATAGTATCGCAATGCGGAGTACTACCGTTTGGGTAATACTCCGCCTGCGGCACTATTCACTATCAACTATTAACTAACAGGTAGGCGGTCTTTCGCCGAAAGGTTGACTACCCTTGGAGTTCCGCTGGAGTGAAATCGAAAAATAATAATCCCACTGATATATTACAAAAACGAATTATTAGAGATTGTTTTTTGATTATTTCATTTTTTGGGTGAAAAATTCGGTCAGTTTATTGAATGGAATTATGTCTAAGCGGTCGTATAAGTCAACATGACCGGCGTTTTTTACGTAATATAATTCTTTTGG
>JAITBS010000077.1 GCA_031283515.1 Planctomycetaceae bacterium | reverse complement strand
GTTGTAAGGTAATTATTAAACGATACACCAATGGTAAGAGCACAAGCATCAAAAACATCGTTACCAAGCATGTAAATGCGTGATTACCAAAACCAGTACGTCCAGTATCATCTGATCCTACAATTGGTGTATTATATGGCGGATTCATACTTAAATAAAACGGATTGTTACAATTACAAACACACCATGTCGTGCTTCATAATCCGTTTTGTTAATCGTACCATCATTATTAAAATAAGATGTAACAGAAAGAAGTTCACGGTTCTCCAACGATTCAAAACTGAGTATTCGTTTATGAAACATTCTTAGTTTTGGCGTTTTGTTAATTGTGTTACCAAAAATAGTTTCGGTAATCTTTTTAAGTAATGAATGATTTCTTGGCATGTTACAAATTTTCCAAATTTTTATTATAACTAAAAATTTTTTTTGAACAATTACACTTGCGTTTCTAATCCGCGATTCCAAATTCCATAAGCAATGACTCAAGTTCTGAAATTTCAAGCGGATTCGGGACAATAAATTGTGTATTTTTTTCAATTGCTGCTGCCAGTTTGCGGTATTCGTCGGCTTGCGCAACAGTGGCGTCGTAATCAATTACCGTTTTCTTATTGATTTCCGCACGTTGCACCATGTTATCGCGAGGAACAAAATGAATCATTTGCGTTCCAAGTTTAGACGCAAGAGCCATAATCAGTTCCGCTTCACGATCAACCTTGCGGCTGTTACAAATTAAACCGCCAAGCCGTACCGTTCCGGCTTCGGCAAACTTGCGAATTCCTTTACAAATATTGTTTGCAGCATACATTGCCATCATCTCACCGGAACAGACAATATAAATCTCTTCCGCTTTTCCGTCACGAATAGGCATTGCGAAACCGCCGCAAACAACATCGCCTAGAACATCGTAAAATGTGTAATCGAGTTTGTATTTGGGATCGAAAGCACCCAGTTGTTCCAAGAGATTAATCGACGTGATAATTCCTCGTCCCGCACATCCGACTCCCGGTTCAGGACCACCGGATTCGACACAACGCGTTCCCTTAAAACCAGTCTTGACTACGTCTTCAAGATCAAGGTCTTCACCCTCTGTCCGAAGAGTATCAAGAACAGTTTTTTGTGCCAAACCGTTTAACAAAAGCCGCGTTGAATCGGCTTTCGGATCACAACCGACAACCATCATATTTTTCCCCATCTCCGCTAATGCGGCGACAGTATTTTGCGTGGTAGTGGACTTTCCAATACCACCCTTACCATAAATAGCAATCTTTCTCATAATTTTTCTCTCAACATGTAAAGTAATTCCATAACGGAAACGTCATAATCAATAACATGAAAATCAATACATTGCATTAAATGTGCCAAACAATTCCTATCATAGAAAAAAAGGCAAAAAAAGAACATTTTAATCAAAATTCCTACCAAAATGTACGAAATATGTTAGAATTTAGTTAAAATGAGTTTCATAGAACAATATCAAAATTCATTAAAAATTACATTTCTGTTTTTAAAAGAAAAACCATACAAAAATGTAGAATTTCACCTTTGTACACCAAATTCAAAATTAAAAAACAGATAAACCGAATAATATCTCGGCAGAAATTGCAGATTTTTAGTCCGCAGATTACGCAGATTTTGAGAGATTATTTTTTTGAGAATCACGAAACAGAAAAAATAACAAAACTACGAAAAGAGAATAAACTGAAGACTGGGATTATATTCAATTTCAATAAACGTTTTAAAAAATCTGCCTAATCTGCGGACTCTGTTAATAAAATAAACAGTTACATCATACCACTTAGATGACCTTTCAGCGAAAGATCGCCGCATCTTGATTTCAACTTCAAAACCGGTTATAAATCAATGATCTATGGAAATTCCACTGAAATATTACTGAATCATTATTGTAAATTTATAACCAATCCGAAAATCAACAACATCTATCTGAAATTGAAACAGAAAGTAACGACAATGTTGAACTTACAAATTGAAAACATTAATGTTATTCGTGAACAACGGCAAATACTTAAAGATATTTCGTTTACGGTTGGGCGAAACGAATTTATTGGTATTCTTGGTCCGAGCGGTTCGGGAAAGAGTACGTTAATTGAAATTCTGTCATTAACAGGATTACCGTCTTCCGGTCGGATACTTTTTGACGGTAATCATGATATTGCCGAACATATTGAAGAATACAAAAAAATGTTTCGATATGTTCCACAATACAACACGTTATATCCGACCTTGACGGTTCGTGAAAACATTTGGTATGCTGCAAGACTTTTACTTCCGCGATGTTCGGCTCAGGATATTTCGGATTACATTAATTTATCGTTACATCGAGTCGGATTGAAAGAGCATCAAGACAAACAGATTTTCAAACTTAGCGGCGGTCAATGTAAACGTGCAGGAATTGCAGCGGTGTTGCCGGGTAATCCGCGTTTGCTCATTCTCGACGAACCGTCTTCCGGACTTGATCCCGCAATGGAACGAAAATTGATGTTGTTACTCAAAGGAATCGCAGAATCAGGAACAACCGTCATCTGTTCAACACATGTCATGGAAAATATCCGACTCTTCGATAAAGTAGCAGTTATCGACAAAATCAAACTTGTCGGTCAGGAAACAGAATGCGGAAAACTACTCGACTTTCTTCCGACGGAACAATTACTCCAAAAAATGTACGAAAAAAATGAAGATTACGCGGAATTTTTTGAAAAACTCGAAGCGGATTTCGATATTTATTATTGGAACACAAAAGAAGAAACCTCCGAACAGAATAATCCATTTAGATTTCTATGGGAAAATTTTTGGGAAACACTTCGTCCAGCGGGACATGTTTTGAGTCTGATTTTTTGTTTTCTATATCGTTTCGTTTTTTGTTTTCTATTTCATGTTGCAGATAATATAATGATCGGATTTCCCTTGATACGTCAAATATTTGATGTATTTGAACGTAATCTGCGTCTTTTTGGAAAAGACCGTTTTTTACTGATTTCAACTCTATTTCTTCCGCTTATTCTTGGTTTTCTAATTGTTTTGAGTCAGCAAAATGAAAGTAATATTTATCCCTTACTTTTTTTTGCTATTATTGTTTCACTTTGGTTCGGAATGAATAATTCGGTTCGGGGAATTGTTAGTGAACGAAAATGGTTTGTTCGGGAACATTTATCCGGTCTCAGTACAAATAATTTTTTGTTCGGGAAAATGTTGTTTTATTTCCTGCTGGGTTTTATTCAAATCGGTTTGCTTTGGCAAACGCTTGATTGGTGTTGTCGTGTTTTTTGTCTTGAATCGCTGAATGAAAAAATGTTGTTGTTAGATGGTTTGATATTACCTTGTGTTTTATTTGGTTGTTACGGAGCGGGAGTTGGGCTTGGGTTGCTTATTTCGAGTCTTGTGTCCACAGAAAGTGTTGCGGTTGCGCTGGTGCCGTTGTTCATCATGCCGCAGATTCTGCTCAGTACTGTTGCGGCGGGTAATTCCGCAGATTCTTTCGATTTACCGGAACGAATTATTCCGGTAATGATAACAGAAACAAAAATGACGGAAATGGAAGAGCCATTACCGCCTGATTGGGAACTCAAACCGGCAGTTGAAGTATTCCGGTGGGCGTCGTTCTTTTGCTATTCACGACCGGCACTGTTCCTACTTGAACTCAAAATCCGTGAATATCCCAATCAAACAATATACTATGGAGAACAAATTCATTTTTCCAGTCTTATAACCGTAACATGGATTGTATTCTGGATTACTTTCCGGTTCCGCCAAAATCAATGGCAAACCTCACGTCATGGATAAATGTAACGGTCTATTTTATTTTTCGCGTAAGGCAAGATGTTTTACCATATTGTCGAGAGTTTGGAGCGGGATATTGTTTTGTGCAGGATTATTATTTCGAAAATATTCGAGCGAATGTTCGGCGAGTTTGAGGGTTTGTTCAGCTTCACGTTTGGCTCCGTCAACTCCAAGAAACCGCGGATAAGACCATTTATCATTTTCTGTATCTTTGCGAAGACGTTTACCAACAGTTTGTTCATTACCGAGAACATCCAATAAATCGTCCGTAATCTGAAACGCCAAACCGAAATAAGTTCCAAATTCATCCAGAGCAATCTGTTGTTTTTCAGAGGCTCCGGCAAGGAGACAACCCAACCGAAGTGATGTTCGAATTAGGGCACCTGTTTTACGGCGGTGAATATGTTCAATAATTTGAATGCTGCCGGATTCTATGGAATTATTGCTACTGTAAATGTCGTCCATCTGACCGCCAACCAACCGGCATGGACCTGCCGCAACCGCTAATTCCTTACAACATCGCCCCGCAAGTTCCAGCGGAGTCAAGTTACCAAGCATCTCAAACGACAACGCCAGTAATGCATCACCGGCAAGAATTGCTGTGGGTTCATCAAATTTTTTATGACATGTTGGTAAACCGCGCCGTAAATCATCGTTGTCTATTGCCGGTAAATCGTCATGAATTAACGAATACGCATGAATCATTTCAACTGCACATGCTGCCGGAATTGCTTTTTGCCGATCACCGCCGCAGAGTTCGCAAGCAGTAAGTACCAAGATTGGTCGAAGCCGTTTGCCGGAAGCCAGAAGACTGTACCGAATCGCCTCGCGAAGCCGAACCGGACAATCGACATCGAATTGCGTTGCCTCATCAAGTGCCGTATTAATAACGCAACATAATTCATCCGTGTACTGAGGCACTGTAAAACTTGTTTTCTCGTTCAAAACTCGAATCTCACATTGTTTATGGGAAACTTCTTGAGGGAAAGTGTTAACGAATAATGTAATAATTTGATTTGTCTTTTGATTACGGAATGTTGTTTTGTTAAAAAATAAGTGATTTAAAAAATTCCGAATCGCTGTGAAAATTCCACTGAATAATTACAAAAATTCCTATTAGTTCTTTTTTTGAGGGGTTGCCAATTGTTTCTTCAATTCTTCAATGAATTTATTTTTTTCTTCAAGTGCTTTATCTTTTTCTTCAAGTGCTTTATCTTTTTCTTCAAGTGCTTTGTCTTTTTCTTTAAGTGCTTTGTCTTGGTCTTCAATCGTTTTAACTTTTTCTTCAAGTACTTTGTTTTGTTTCGCGATAAGCCGTTCCTTATCTTGAAGGTCTTTCATGAAATCGTCTTCCATTTCCATTTCGACCTGAATATCCTCACTTTCAGAAGCCATGCGAAGACGGCGAATAATAGGACGATAAATTTCCGGAAATTCATCTTCGTCCACATTCAGGATATGATGATTGGATGTACGGTTATCCTGATCAAAGATGCTCAATAGTTTTTCGGCATCGTTGCGGTGGCGTTGCTTGAGCTGGTCGATCTGAATAATCCATGATCGATGATGAAGACTTTGGATAAACTCGTTTGTTATCTCCAATTTTTGTTTCGTCGTGCCGTCTTTAATACTGTGATCGACTTGGATAATGGGACAACCGTGAATACCAATGTCATAACCCAATAGAAAAATACCGTAAATAGGACAAGCTTTTTTGTGTTCTTCACTGCCGTAAGTATTGTTCGGATTTTGGTAATGCACGCCAAGATAACGACGGAAACGCATAATGTCTGTGGAAAGTTTCGCTTTTTGTAACTCGATCATCACCGTTTTGACTCCGCCGTCAGAATCTGCTATTTGAGCGGCAAAATCAAAACGGCAAACGGTGAGAAACAATTTTTCAACCGTTTCCTCGCTGGTTGGATTATTGAAGGGACGGCGAAAGGTATGTTCCTGTGCCGAAAAATTCAGTTCCAACACTTCTTCTTCGATGATTGCCGAAAGAAAAGATTTCGCAACCTTTTCGTCTTCCATCATGAATTTGAAGACAACATCGTAAATCGGATTCGCTATATGCATTACTTTTCTTGTTCCTAGTATCCGCCGCTTCCCATACCGCTTCCCATACCACTACCACTACCGCTACCGCTACCCGTCATATTAGTCATATCTTCCGTATCACCGCCGGCGATATTGTACTTAAAAACGCTACGAATATCTGTGAACTGCGGAGAAGGAGAAATCCGAACATAACGGCGATCCGCAGAAACAACAGCATTCGACATCAACATCGCTCCTTGCGGCAATGTCGTGATTACCGGTCGGTAACCAACAGCACTAGGACCAAAATTGTACGGATAATAATTGCGTGAGGAACCACTACCTGAAGTGAGCGGATTATAACCAAATTCGTTACTTCCGCCCGAACCGCCGACAATTTGCCCTAAAACACCATCATCGGCTAAACGTTTCAGGGCGTTATTGCGAACCATTTGTTGTTGGGCAACACTCATTCTAAGTGAAGCGACATCAAGTATGCCTTCTTCCAACGATTCGGTACGGCGACCGGTTTCCAAATCGAAACAAACAATAATTCCTTCCTGTTTCATTTGAAAAGCCGTTCCTTCACGTCTTTTTTCATTGGGAACAATATTGGTTTCAACGGCAATTTTAACCATATTATTAGTCAATTCGCCCCAATCTTTTCGAAGAACAACCGCGTATCTTCCATTAAAACCTTTCGGACAAACATAGGAGATTTTTTTGACACCGGATTGTTCGGTCAAAGTTCCGGTGATTATTTCGCCTGATTCTGTAACTGGTATTGTTTTGAGAATACCGCCGGAGAGAGTTCGGGGATTGGCGAACCAACAATACGCATCGGTCGGTTCACGAACCATAAGATCAAGTCCGGCATTCCCTGTCCACTCAATTGTTACAACACAATCCCGCAATCCGGCTTCCCGAATTTCGGCAGCTAATTGGGTTGCTTCTTCTTTACGTCCGTTTTTTTGCATTTTGGCTTCGAGATTCTGAAGCGAATTGAGAGCACTCTCTGCCATTTTCTTACCTGAATTATTATCCCATTCCTGAGCAAGGATGGCTAAAGCAATCCAACGGAGCGATGTTTCTTCTTGAAATTCGTCATATAATTCTTGTCCCAAACGAAGTGTTGCCGAATAAAATTCCTGTTTCGGAACCATTACTTCGAGAGCCTGTTTGTATAACGGAAAGGCTTTTTGTTTCATACCGAGCGTTCGCATAAAAAAGCCGACATTCATCAAATCAATCGGGTTCTCACAAAAATCCGCTGCGGATAATACGGCTCGTTCTACTTCTTGTATTGGAGCACCTTTTCGGTAAAGCGTAATGGCAAGAGCTTCATACATCCAAGATTGTCTTGCGTCATTGAGAATAGCCGATTCAACAAAAGCGACCACTTGATCTTCAACCGGTTTTTGGGCTTTCATCTCGTCAAGTAAACGATATCCGATTTCTTTAATCAGAACTTGATCTGTATTGTTGGCGGAAAAAAACGTATCCCAAAATTCCGTTAAATTTGTTGCGGATTTAGCGTTGGTAATAATTTGTTTTGCTTTGGCGGGAACATCTTTACGAACTTCGTCGGGAATCGACCACATTCCTCCGCCCATTCCGCCGCCTCCCATACCTCCTCCCATTCCGCCCATGCCGCCGCCCATGCCGCTCATACCACTCATTCCGCCGCCACTGCCGCTCATACCGCCGCCATTCATCATGCCGCCCATGCCGCCCATCATTCCGCCCATGCCGCCGGAAATCGGCGCCGGATCAACCACAAGATCAGCCATCGGATAAACTTTGACCGACATATATTTTTTCGCTTCTTCTTCGGAAGTAATCAGCAAAACTTCATTCTTAATACAATAAGTTAAATCTTGTTCACTAAGAATGATTCGTAAAATACTGCGTAATTTGATTCCGTTGTATTTCATCGGTTCACGAACAACGGGCGAACTGGAAGTGATTCCCAATGCTCCGGCACCTTTGGGATCAATCGCAATATTGATTCCGGGATTTTTATCCTTAATCATATTGAATAAATCTTCGAAGGTTGTATTTTCGTCGAGGTCTAAATCCATATTCTTTTCGAGAGCTTTACTGATTTTCTTTTCCGTTGCATTGGTCTGTGAAAGGTCGGAAACGGCGTAGCGTTCTCTTCGGCGTTGGGTCAGGATAAGCCAGCGTTCCGGTTCAATATAAGTGAGCGGCGGTTCTTCAGGAATGGGAATAAAAGATCGTTCCGCTTCCATCAGTGATTCCACAAACCCGACATGACGGCGATGCCGTAATTCATTGTATTCAACAATATAACTTGCCATTTCCGCCAAACGTTGAGCGGCAAATGGTGTTGTGCTATCGGGAATCATCTCCATAGCAACTTCAGCAACTGTTGTCGCAACCTTGTATTCTTTGGCTTCCATTAAAGACGCAAAACGGTTGAATATCTGTACCGCTTTAACCCGTGATTCCTGAAGATCATGAAGTGATTGAAGCCGATCACGTTTGGCAGCGTCATTCGTATCAGCCTGAATACGTCGAAATTCCTCAATGTATTGAACATGCTGTACCTGACGAATCGTATTACCAATCCGATCCAATGCCAAATTGCGTTCATCAGAATTGAGAGAGGTGTTATCACGAACCATCGACGCCGTCAATTTAAGATTTTGAAGAGCACCTTCCGGATCTTTGTTCATCCGCAAGGCTGCGTCATTAATCGTTTGCCGGACTTCATTCATCACTTTTTGCGAAACAATATTTTGCTCTTGAGTTACCGCATCGACCAACTGAGGAGTGGGACGCACTTCGGAGGAGCTGGTATTTACATCAATATCTCCGCTTTTTTCGCCAAGTTCCGTTTGTTCTTCAAAACGTGTTCTGCGGAATGAATTTTTTTGTGAATCAGCATTATTGGTATTTTCGTCGTCCTCAATTTTCAGCGGTTCACCTTCAACACATTTTTCAGCGGTTTTGTAAAGCCGTTCGGCGGTTTTATTTTTCGGATCGAGACGCAATACATTGTTCAAAATGGTCATTGCCTGATTACGGTTCCCTGTTTTAATTGCAGCATCGGCTTTATTAATTTGGTCGGTAATATTAACAATAAAACCGTCACGAATTGTCGCCAATGAATCCCAACCAACAATAGGCATTGTCAAACCGTTGTCTTTTGCGGCAAGTTCCAAAACGGTAACAAGAAAATTGTTACCGGAAGCGGCTCCGGGTTCTTGATTCGGTACAAAATTCCATGCCAGATCCATTTCATTTCCGGGAGTTGCGCCTTTGAGTTTGAGGGTGAAAGAGGTGAGTTTTTCGGCGTTGGTTCTTCCGACGAGAATTGTCTCACGATCACTGCGAATTGGTTGAAGCGTTTTGGGATAAATTTCCCATTCTTCAGGAAATGCGTAAGAATCCTGGTAGGGCCAAACAATCGTTGCACCAACCGAGTCGGCAATTTGTTTTCCGATGATTTGCGGGAATTTTGGTAAATCGACAAATTTTGCTTTGTTTGCTTCTGCCTGTTCAACAGCTAAATCTTTTCCGGTTTGAATTTGGGTGTTCATATCAATAAGATTACCGCCGGTCTGATTGGTGAAAGCTCCAATAAGACCAAGATTGGTTCCCACTCCAACAGCGCATGCGGTAAACGGAATTCTTTCCGCAACATAATCATTAACTTCCTTTTCAAACAGGGCAATATCCACTGTTTTTGCCATACTCCGACCGTTGCCGAAATAAACAACGGCGCGTCGTGAATCGATACTACGACTGGCGAAGGTTTTTTGGGCAATTTCGAGACCTTTACCGATATCGGTTGCTCCGAGAGGGACACGGCGTTGTAATTTTGCCAAAGCGTTATTGAGTTCCGGCGAGCCGTTGGTTACAAAACCGGTGGTGAGTGATTCTGTTTCCACATCCATTGCCAGAATTTGAATTTGCGCATTTGCCGGAAGATTTTTAATGGTTTCGTGAAGAGTTGCCAACGTATCATTCCGAGTCTGACCGGCTTGACTTGCGGAGGTATCGACGAGAAACACAACTTCGGTGATTGCCGTACTTGGAATCGGAACTCCCCGCAATCCAACTGCCACATAACTTGTTCCTTCCGGCGAAGTGTAAAAGGCATATTCACCATGTGTTTCTTCTCCTGATAGAGAATTTGTCAGGATTATGGTAGAGAGAACCAAAACAGAAAAAAAATGCCCGATAATCTGAATGGGATGCAATGTCATCTTACCGCTCCAATTTGCAAGAAAGGTGAATTTAAAATAAACCGAATGGAACTATTATTCTATAGCATATCTTGTAAAATCAAAATTTCAACTTATTCCTATAATAAATTTTATATTTTTCCTAATTTTTGTATTTTGCATATTGGCAATAAGATTACAAGAGAACGCCTACGTTTTTTTTCGACAAAAAAAAATTCCCACTTCAATAGAACTGATTGGAATTTTACGAATTATTTATATGAAAAAAACAAATTTAACGGAAAATAACGATATTACCAAACCTTCTGGATTGTCAAGATTTTCGTAATCTATCAGTGGAATATTTTTGAATTTGTTTACAGTTGGCAATTACAAGGTCGCCTACCTTTGGAGTCAGATTGCCGGCAATCCAACTCAGATTGCCGGCGTGGAATTATTATTTTTCGATTTTCACTCCAGTGGAACTCCAAAGGTAGCCAACGTTTCGCCGAAGGGTTTTCACCCACCGTTGGTCGGCGTACTCGCCGACTTGACCCTGTTGGCGGACGGAAATGAAAAACCAACCGTTGCGACCGTGGGTTCGCAACCCTTCGACATAAGGTCGCCTACCTGTTAATCGCCTACCTTTCAGTTGCCTACCTTGTAATTTCCAACAGTAAACCAATTCAAAAAAAATTTCACTGATATATTACGAATCATTGAGATTTTAAATTATAATTACGGTAATGTGACAGATTCGCCGTCGTCCATAAACGAAAGTGGTTTAAGGATATTCGATACAGGAGTAGTTATCGACAGTGAGTGGACACTTCCATCACCGATTAAAAATTGACAAATTCCCGGATGCCAACTACCAAACCCAAGACGTTCTGGACTGCCTAATGTCGGATTGGCAATAACGTAAGGATCATTTTCACTATAATCATTGGGGCGGGCGATTGGGGCTTCACGAAACCCTGTATGAAAATATCGCATTGGACTGAACGCTGCCCAACCTCCGTTGACTAAATAGGAACAATCACCAGCATTCCAACCGTTGGAACTACAAACACCAAGACGACCAATAGGAATGTGTTTTTCACCAATAAAAATTTGGTTTGATAATCCGTCTGTTACAGCAGCCAATAAAACACGACATTCAAAAGAACCATTACGGATCTGGTTCCCTTTTTCTGTACCGGCACCGGGATCAGTTAAATCACCTGAAGTATCGAGTGGATCACCTGTTGCTAAAGCGGCTCGTTTAAATGGGCTGCAAATCATTGGTTCCATAGGGCGATTGGGTTCAACGGGACCTCCTTTTTTTAACGAATAACCCATTGACCACCAAGGGATATCTCCTCCAGAATCGTCCGCAGTGGATTTGGAAGAAAAGACGAAGGCATAGTCAATTTGTGGTCCTGGATTTTCAGAAGTAAAACTCATCAGTGGTGTCATATTGGGACCACTGGATCGGCGAGTGGGGCAACGGTAAATCGGAATACTACTCATCGCGTCACGCATATTTTGCGGATAACCATTGGGTGAAGTGGGCCCCCAATCCCAACGGTCACGGTGGCTGGATAATCGTCCCCAATCGGCAGGTGTGGCATATTCGTGAAAATAATCCCACAATGCCTGTTGTTCAATATAAGGGAAAAGGAAAACCCAAAGGGTTACGTGATAACTATCAAAGTAATTGGAAGGTGGTAAGGCATTTTGAACATCATTGAAGTTGTGGATGCCAATTCCCATTTGTTTGAGGTGGTTTGAGCATTGCATTCGCCGTGCTGCCTCGCGTGCCGCCTGAACAGCAGGTAACAGTAATGCAATTAACATGCCGATAATCGCAATCACCACCAATAATTCTACCAACGTAAAAGCGAAAATAGTTGTTTTTTTCATAGTTATACTCCTTATGAAAAAAAGGGTACATTTAAATAGATTATGTAACGTATAATCTGTTTTTATCGTAAAGTGGGAAAAAACGCAACACCGAGAAACGGCAACAGAATATCACTCTTAGACTTAGGAGCGACACGATTACGAAAATAGGTTCATTCCCACCTGCGAAAGTGGTGCATTATAGTTTTAAAATATAACGCAGAATTATACCCATAGATTGATACGCGGCACTCCCTTAACAGGAGCCACGCAACTCTATCAATCTGGTAATTTTCTACCCGGAAAATCCGGTCGCAGTGTAGAAAATTACAGTTCGCCTAAGCGATTTCGTAATAGTTGACGTACTCGATTTTTTAACACCCGAACAAAAATTCGGGCAACTTATTTTTCAAAACGTAATTTGATCTCCAAATATTGAAAATTAAAAAACTAAAATCTTTACGTCGAGATAATACACGAAAACAAAAAATATGTCAAGCCCACTGAAAAAATTTTGTATCTATTTAGGTAATATATCAGTGGAATTTTTGTTTGAGGTTAAAAAGGTATTCGCCCTGAAAGGGCTGGATATTAGTGAATAGTTATGAGTGAATAGTGAATAGTGCCGCAAGCGTCCTATTTACCCAAACGGTAGTACTCCGCTTGCGCAACTATTAACTATTCACTATCAACTATTAACTAACCACTGCCCTTTCAGGGCGTTAGGTTGGAGAAGAACTTAAACCCACCCCGTTGGGGCGGGCTATAATCCTGACGCCCCTATCGGGGCTAATGGGAAAAATAATAATGCCGCTGATAGATTACCCAAAATTCAATACTAATCTTATTCTTTATAACATATAATAAACAAAAGGACTTACGTTATTTTGATTCTATTTATTGTGAATTTTTTCCGTGAAAAACAACTCAATAGCAGGGCAAAACCTGATGTTAATTCAGGCAAGGCTGCAAAAAAAATCGGAAAAATCGTTAAATTTTATCCATTCTATTTAATGAGTAAATTCAAAATAACCGATATAAATGGTAGAGAATTTTATCATTCAGAGAAACCCAAAGTGTGAAGCCATTAATTTATTTGTCTCGTTTGTTGTCCATCGTATTCGTAATTAATTACCAGAAATATGCCTTTTCAAACGATTTATACATCAGGAACCGGTATGTTGGGCATGGAAAAAAAGCTCAACACCATCGCCAATAATCTCTCGAATATGGAAACAACCGCGTATAAAAAACAACGTTGCAACTTCGAGGATTTGTATTACGATAACCTGCGTTATCCGGGTTCGCAGGATGTTAACGGAGAATTTGGCGCAACCGGTATTGCGATTGGAGTGGGAACTCGTGTAACAAGTGTTCAGTCCGTCTTTTCCGAAGGTTCATTGACAGAAACAGGACGTGATCTTGATGTGGCAATTACGGGGGACGGTTTTTTTCAGTGTACTGATCCGTTTTCAGGGGAGACTTTTTACACACGGGCAGGAAATTTCAGTGTTAATCCAACCGGTATGTTGGTTCTCGGAAGTAGCCACACCGGACGTTTACTCGTACCGAATGTCCAAATCCCTGATGGTGTTCAAAAAGTTCAGATTGATGACAGCGGTATTGTTTGGGTCGTACAAAACGGGGAAGTTCAGCAACTTCAAAATATCGCCCAAATCGAACTGGCAGCCTTTATCAATCCCGAAGGTTTACTCCGCGTCGGTGAAAATATGTATCGAGAAACACAATCTTCCGGTCCCGCAGTCTTGAATAACCCCGGCATTAACGGTACGGGAATGTTGAAATCACAACACCTTGAAATGTCAAACGTTTCACCGGTCATTGAACTGGTCGATATGATCACTTCACAACGGGCTTACGAACTCAATAGCAAAGCAACTCAAACCGGCGATCAATTGTTACAAACAGTTATCAGCATCAAACGATAGAATAATAGTTGATAGCGGAGAGTTGAGAGTTGAGAGCGGAGAGTGTGGATTATTGGGAAAATTTATTTTTGTAAAATATTAAAATCACGAATATCAAATATTGAAACACTGGGATTATCCGGTTAATGAGGTTATTATGTCAAAAAAAATGCAACATTTATTATTGCCGTATTTTTTGTTTTCTATATTTTTTCCGGTTATTTTTGTTACGGTTGGTGATTCCGGTTTTATGTTTCACTCCTTAGGTGCTGAAATACGGCTTCGGGCAGAACCGGTACGTTGTTCGCAAAATCTTGTAACATTGCCTGATGTTGCGGAAATTATTCCGGCAGCCAATGAGCCGATTCAACAGACCAACCAATTACAGCAAACTGTTTTGTTTACTGCTCCGGTACGAGGTGAACGGCGAACAGTGGAACGGATTGAATTGCGTGACATTTTATCCCGTCTAGGTTTCAGTTCTGTACAACATCAACTGACCGGAGCTGCCAAAATTGTTGTGGTCAACGAATTGAACAATGATTCGGTGATTGTTCCCGCATCGTACACTTATGAGAAAACAACTTCAAATTTAACATCATCAGTAATACCTGCCGTTAATCCGCTTCGAAAAGAATCGGTAACTCCACAACTGATTAAAACATTGGAACAACAAATTGCTGATGCCATTGTTGCTTACCTGAATCATTGTACAACAATTGAAACAGGAAAAATCTCAAATGATCCATGGAAAGTTACGGTAAAATTAACACAAGATCAAGCCCGATTGTTTGCCACAAGCGGACAGATTGAGGAAATTTTCGGTGGTTCATTGGATCAATGGAATCCTTCATCAAGTCGTCAACAGTTTAGTATCCGAATGCAAAAACTGGATCCGGCAACAGAACAAAATGTTATTGTAACAGTGGATACCGTAATTGAATTACCGCAACAGATTGTTGTGGTACGGCGTTCACTGCCGAAAGGTTACATTATCAGCGAATCCGATGTCATGCTCCGGCGTATCGAAAATCTTCGGGAAGAAAACTTTTTCGTTGATTTTACGGAGGTGATCGGGCAGGAAACAACCTGTGCTGTGCGGGAACGGAGTATTCTGACTTCGGCAATGATCAAAAAACCGACATGGGTTCACAAAGGTGATATTGTTACTGTCCGGCTGCTGAATAACGGAATTTCCGTACGTACCGAAGGTGTTGCGAAAAATGACGGTACACAAGGTGATACCATCCCGATTGAAACAATTCGACCCAATAACGGAAAACGTAACACCCTAAACTCAAAAGCCGAAACATCAACATTTCTTGCACGAGTTTGTGAACCGAAAACGGTTGAAGTTTTCGCCAGCGGTATTATTGTCGGTAAATGATGTACACAAATTTATATCCATTTTAATCCGCAGATGACGCAGATTTTCACTAATTAGTTTGAATTTGTTTCTATAATAATCAGTAAAAATTTGTTTCATTGGAGAATATTTTGTTTCAACAATCAGCGAAAATCTGCGCAATCTGCGGATTGATAAATACCGGAATAACAGGAGAAGAATGATGTTAAAAAGTATTATTTGCCAATCACGATTTTTGATTTACTGTTTGTTTTTTTATATTTTGTTTATTGTTCCCGATATTTTTGCGCAGTCCGGTTCATTGGGTGGTTCGGCGGTGTTGAATCGTGAGAACGGCAAACCGTTGAAAATGGCGGAAGTGTCGTTGACGTGGGAAGCGGCTCCGCGACAAAAAGTGTACAAGGAACAAGAAATTATTCATGTACACTACAAACAGAATTGGAATTACAATAATGTTGCGAATAACCAACGGAAAAAAAGCATCAAAACCAGTGCGAAAATTTCCGGTTGGTTTAAGTGGCCTGATCTTTTTTCCATGCCGGTTAAATCGGATGCTTCCTTGCCGGAAATCGGCGGCGAACTCGACCACAAAACTCAGAATCAAGGAAATTTGTTGCGAAAAGAAACATTGGATTTTCATATCTCTTGTCATGTTACATCAATTCAGGATAATGGAAATTTGTTTATTGAAGGAACATTTTCGTCCAATATTGGTGAGGAAGGCAAGATCATGTATATCAGCGGTTACATACGACCGGAAGATATCGGACAAGGCAACACAATTGAAAGTAACAAAATTGATGATCTTGTTTACAAAGAAATTCCGAGCGGCAGTTCCTACGATGCTGTCCGCCGTACTTGGGGAGCAAGATTGATCGAACACTGGAAACCGCTTTAGTAGTGGAGAGTTGATAGTGGAGAGTGGAGAGTTGCGCAAGCGGATTACAATCGTAATAATAAAGATTCTACTTGTAACACTATTAACTATTCACTATTAACTATCCACTATTCACTACTAACTATTCACTATTCACTAACTTGTATTATGCGAAACAAGAAATTATTGGGGTTATTGTGGATTTTTGTATTCACAATATTCTGTTCCTTATTTACCGTCCGTTTATTGGCGGCGCCGCTTCGGATTGAAAATGTAACGCGGCTCAAAGGACAGGAACCAACAACAATTCGCGGTTACGGAATTGTCAGCGGTCTCAACGGTACCGGCGATGACCCCAAAGCCTACGACCAAACCGCCCGAACAATTATGCGGATGTTTGAACTTTCCGGAATGCCTAATACTTCTCCCAAAGGTATTGGCGTTTCAAAAAATAACGCTTTAGTCGAAGTTACCGCAACGATTCCGTCAACCGGCGGACGTGACGGAGATTTATTGGATTGTACGTTGGTTTCGGTGGGCAATGCCAAAAGTATTGAAAACGGAGTTCTTTCCGCAACAATGTTGACTTCGTTGTTACCGCGGGGACAGGAAGCCGAAGTGTTGGGTACGGCGTGGGGAAAAGTTACAATAGAGAAAACCAGTGCGCCCAATGTCGGTAAAATTAAACGCGGTTGCCGACTCACCGATAATTTCATCAACCCGTATGTTGAAGACGGAAATTTAACACTTGTGATTAAACGGGAATTTTCCGATCCGCGTATGGCTATTTATGTTGCCAACGCCATCAATCAATTCTGGGGTGATAACGAACCGGAAACTTCCGCCGCCACTACTGCAAACCAACGGTATGGAGGAACAATTGCCAAAGCAATTGATGCCCATTTTGTTATTGTCAAACTTCCCAAACAATATTTCGATCATCCGTTACGATTTGTTTCTGAACTGATGAATGTTGAGATTACGGTTGTTGAGCCGTTGATGCCGCGAGTGGTTATTAATGAGCGGGTTGGGATTATTTCGATTGACGAAGGAGTGGAGGTGAAGCCGACGGTTGTAACACATAAAAATATTGTGGCAGAAATTCGTCCGCCTGTTCCGCCGGGCGAACAGGAAGTCAATCCGCAACAATTTGTTGATATTGATACGGATATAAAATATCGGCAAATGATGGGTGAAGCGGTAACAAATCAGAAATTGAAGGCGTTACAGGCATCACTTGATGCGGTTCGTGTTACGCCGCAAGACATGATTGAGATCATTAAAATTCTCGAACAACAAGGAGCCTTACTTGGCGACGTACATTATATTGAGTAGTTGATAGTTGAGAGTGGATAGTGGATAGTGGATAGTTGAGAGTGGATAGTGGAGAGTTCGCAAGCGGTTTACTGTACACTATTCACTACTAACTACTAACTATTCACTACTAACTATCCACTCTCAACTATCAACTAAAAAAATGCTTTCTTCTATATTGAATTTTTCAGGGATTTCATCGGCTTATGAAACGCAATCGGTGTTGGGTTCAGCACCGAAGGCTCCGGCAATTCTCCAAACAAAAACATCGACTTCGCCAGACATCTATGAACGAGCGGACGGTAGTGAAGTGACTCGTCAAGATATTCGTCAAGAGTTGTTCAAAGAGGAAACATCCGAATCGGACGACGAAAAACGTTTCCGAGAAGTGTTACACCAATTTGTTGGTCAGACATTGTTTGGTCAAATGCTCAAGTCAATGCGGGCGACACAAGAAAAGAATCCCTATTTTCATGGCGGTCGTGCCGAAGAGATTTTTCAGAGTCAACTCGATATGGTTCTGACGGACAAAATGACTCAGGCAACCTCAAAAACCTTGAGCGAACCAATGTATAAACTAATGAAAACACCAAAGTAAAGTGATTCATTAATTGTAATCTATCAGTGGAATATTCGTCAATTTGTTTACCAATGGACTCCAAAGGCAGCCAACGTTTCGCCGAAACGTTTTAAACAATAAACAATAAACAATAAACAATAAACAATAAACAATAAACAATAAACAATACGGCGATAACCGACTTGCCCCTGTTAACGGACGGAAATGGAGGACTCACTGCGTACAACACAATAGTAAACTCAACCGTTGCGACCGTAGGTGAAAATCTGTGTCATCTGCGGACTAAATATTTATCTGTATCCATTGCGGACTCTGTTGATAAAAATAGGCAGTTATGTTTTGGGGTTGTGGTTACGGTTTTTGGGCAGTTACGATAGCGGACATTGTTTCGGTGGGAACGGCAAATTGTACTTCCGTAAACCCTACAGATTCAAGATCGGCTTTGACTTCGTCAAAAGTGTACACCATACCGGTTTTGGTTTCCACAAGCATAGACACACCAAAAAACGCTCCATCCTTTGGAGCTGTACGTTCTGGGTTCATCATAAAATCCCGAATAGCCACTTTGCCTTTGGCATAAAGAGAACGAAATACTTTTTCGTATAATTTCCGGCTTTCATTTCGTCCGAATTGGTGAATGATGGCACTGATCCATGCAAAATCGAAACCGATTGGCAATTCATCATTATCGAAATTGCCTTCGACCAATTGAACGCGGTTTTCATACTTTGTTCCGGTGAACCGTTGCCGAGCTGCCGCAATACCTACCGGCAGATCAAAGATTGTTCCCTGTGATTCCGGCAATGCTTCTAAAAAGGCTAAGGTGTATGTTCCGGATGCACCGCCGACATCAATAAAGTGATTGAATTTCAATAGACCGGCTTTTTGCAGTGAGAGAACAGTTGGTTCGACCAGTTTTTGGGCAATAGAATTCATTGCCCAGATAAACGAATCGCGATCTTCGTTTTCACCAAGAATACTGGGTGATATTTCAAAGGGTGTTCCGTTTTTGATGGTTCGGGCGAGTTCTGTCCATGATCGTTGAACACAAGCCATGTGTCGAATCATCGGCACAAAGGTTTCTGGATTCCGGCGATCAAGCAATATTTGGAACTCTTCGGCAACAGAATAAACAGATTCTGAATTAGGAGGAGAATTAGGATTGGAATTAGGGTGGACACTTTTTTTGCAAAGATATTCAGTTGCGGCTAAGGTATCCAGTAAAACAGTTATACCGTGTAGGTTTGTTTTACAAATTGCGGAAAGTTCCTGAGCGGTAAGGCGGTTATTATGTTCCAGAATTATCGTGAATACGTCCAGTTCCGCCGCTGCCGCAAGAAGACACGATTCCTGAAATGCCGTCGATACCCGACTAAGACGATCAAAAGGAGATTCTATGTTCATGAGAATAATAAAAATACAATAATTGTTGAAAGGGATTAACAAGATTAACAACGGTTTTGCTTTCTTAAATTATACCGATGTTGAACTGTCAGGAAAGAGATCGCCGATATTTCGGCGAAATGTCGCGAACCTACTGCGACAACCTGCGGACTAATCTGCGTAATCAGCGTAACCTGCGGACTAATCTGAGACAATCTGTGGAAATATTAGCGAGATTCTATTTTCGAGTTGTTCCGATGAAAACGATAAGAGTTGCCAAAATTCCAGCAAGAAAAATCGCCGCAGCATAACCAGAAAGGAACAATGTCCAAAACCACACCGGAACATGACGATACCAAATATCAATTCCTTGTTTTGGCTTCGTTGCCGGTTCCAACTTTTTTATTGTTTCCGGTTTGGATGTTTTTGGGGAAGTTGCCGAAGCAAGGTTTTGGCGGCGGAAATGGGAACGTGCTTTTTCAATTTCGTTGAGAGTGCGAAGAGCCGAATCGTCAAATTCTCCTTGCCCGCCGGCTAAAGAACGACTCGCCCCCGAATGACTCGTTTGGGAAAACATACTCGATCCGTGTACCGAATCCAAAAGATTCACATTGACATCCCCGCCAAGAATCGAAAAATCCGAATCATGTCCTGTTGATTCGGTATTACTTTTCCGTGCTTCTTGCATATCCATTTGATGCAGAATTTGTAAAAGTTTTCCACGTTGGATGTTTGGTGTTGATGTTGCACCGAAAAATCTCTTGTCCGCTTTCCATGAAGCAAACGCGGAGAAATTCGGCGGTGAAAATTCATTGGGTTCGGCGTAACCGTATTTAACAAGCCAGTTTTCGAAATCCTGTACAACTTCTATTGCTGATTGTTGCCGATCTTTGGGGTGTTTGGACATCATCTTTTGGCAGAGAAAAACCAAATCTTCCGGTGTATCGGGTCGGTCAATAAGAACACTTGGCGGTTCTTTTTGCTGATGGTCTAACAGCCGTTTCGATACAGAACCGTTAGGAAATGGCGGATGCCCCGTTAAACAAAAATACAAAACACCTCCCAATGAATAAATATCAGCTCTGGCATCAACTTTATGACTATCCAGAGCTTGTTCCGGTGCTAAATAATCAGCAGTTCCTAAAATAGTATCTTCCTGAATATGTGTGATACGTCCTTCGTAAAGATGTTCATCCAACAAGGCAAGACCAAGATCAAGAATTTTAACTTCACCTTGTGTATTGACGAGAATGTTGCCTGGTTTCACATCGCGATGAACAACTCCTACCGCATGAGCATAAGCCAATGCATTGGCAGTTTGACGTAAAATATTAGCGATTCGGGCAAAGGTAATTTTTCCTTCTTTTTCGATAATTTTCTGCAAATTTTCACCGGCAAAATGTTCCATCACAATATAATGGAGATCGCCTTCGTGGTCGATGTCGTAAGCTCGAACAATATTGGGGTGGTCAAGTGAGGCAATTGCTTGGGCTTCACGAATAAAACGCTCAAGATAAATCGACTTCTCAAGCCGTTTTCGCGGTAACACCTTAATTGCAACACGGCGTTGCATTAAGGTGTGTTCGGCGAGATACACGGAACTCATTCCGCCGGTGCCAAGATGTCCTAATATTTTGTATTGACGGAGAAAAAAACCTTTATAGCGTTTTTTCAGGAGTTGTTTCACTTGCCAGACTGTCAACAGATAACGTTTAACCAATGCCGAAACAACATATTGTACATCATCTAATTGTCCTTCTGTTGCTTCCGATTCAATGGATGCCAACGCTTCATCGAGTTTGACGGAATCGATCAACCCGCTGCGGCGTAATAAATCTAGGAATTGAGTAACAGAAATCATGGGTTCGGCAAAATGGGTTCAGGCAAACAACAACTCAACAAAATCACTAACTATGATTTTATCTGAATATGTCGGAATTTGGGAGTCATCTACTTTACCTGCTCACTATTTGGTTTCTGCAGTCGAGTTCCTCGACTCAAAAAAGACAATAGATTCTTCGTCCGCGGATTACGCCGATAGCCGCAGATTAGGCATCATGCGTCAATAACATTACGTGACATTCCCTGAAATTGCTATTGTGTTGTGGTTTGTAGTTTTCTATAATCTTTAATCTTTATTATGGACAATATGCTGATAATAACAATTTCCGAAAAGTACAAGAGCATTCAGGCATTTTTTGATGAACGTTCTAAACGAGTTTGGGCAGCAGCGGAAGCGAAATCGATTGGTCGCGGTGACCCGATGACTCCACTTCTCTGGACGAGCAAAAGTTTGTCCAAAATTGTTGTAGCGTTAAAAGAAGAGAAACACAACGCCGGCATCACCACTGTACGGAAATTGGAACTACTCAATCAAATCAAAAAATAAGTAAGGTTCTTGACGCATGATTCCTAACTATTCACTATTCACTATTCACTACTAACTATTCACTATTATTATGCAGGCAGAGATTATTTCGAATGGCGACGAACTGACCAGCGGGAAAATTCTTGACACAAATTCACAATGGTTGAGTATTAAATTGGCGGAAATTGGTATTACAACGTTGTACCATACAACAGTTGGTGATGATTTGTCGGCGATGATTGGAGTTCTTCGCGCGGCTGCGGAACGAGCTGATTTAATTCTTTGGACAGGCGGTCTTGGACCGACAGCGGATGATTTGGCACGGCAAGCGATTGCCGAAAGTGTTGGTGTGCCGTTGGAGAAAAATGAGGAGTCGATGCGGTTTATTCAAGAGATATTCCAACGGCGCGGTCAGAAAATGCCCCAAGCGAATGAAATTCAGGCATTCCAGCCGCATGGAGCAATGCCCATTCGTAACCCACACGGAACCGCACCGGGAATTGATTTTACCGTGCAACGCAAAAACACTTCCCAAAATGGACGGCTTGATTTTTTCCGTATCATCGCTTATCCGGGTGTTCCGGCGGAAATGAAAGAGATGTGGTTCGATAGCGGTCAAATGTCTATTCAAGAAATGCTTGACCGATTAACCGGACAAAAACGGGTATTACGATTTCGGACGATTCATTCTTTCGGTTTGGGCGAAAGTCAGATTGAAACAATGTTGCCGGATATTATCAATCGGAATCATGATCCCAAAGTCGGAATTACTGCCAATCAAGCAACAATCACACTGCGAATCGTTGCCGAAGCAGTTACGGAAGAAGAATGTCTCAAAAAAATAGAACCAACAGCAACTCTAATTTACAAAACGCTTGGTGATTTGATTTTTGGTGAAGGCGATGATCGGTTACAAGAAGTTGTGTGCCGGAAATTGAACACGTATGGTAAAACGCTTGCGGTTATCGAAGCCGGAACGCGAGGATTATTGGCGGAAGCGATTGCTGGTTCCAAAGAATCACCGGATTGTTTTGCTGGAGGGATTGTCCTGCCGCCGAAACAACCCATTGAACCGGATGAAATGATTCGACGCGGACGGCGGCTTTTCAATGTTGATTACTTACTTTTGATCGGTGCCTATCCGTCGGGACAGCCTGACCGAAACCGAATGGAGGAAACTTTTGTCGCTGTTGTGGACGCACAAAAAACCGATTTACAAGAATCTGTTCTCGCCTTACAAAAGTATCCTTATGTCGGACATCCCAATATTATCGATGATCTGTACGTCAAACGAGCCATGAATTTATTGCGGAAAAATCATCGGCGTTAATCCGCGTCATCTAAGTCCGCCGATTTTCGCTGATTAACGCAGAAAAACAATCAGCGAATATCTGCGTCATCTTAGTCCGCAGATTTTCGCTGATTAACGCAGAAAAACAATCAGCGAATATCTGCGTCATCTGCGGACTGTTTTTTTGCTGTTTACCAACTGATTTTTGTCTTCTGCCAACTGGTTTTGGTTCTCTGCCGACTGGTTTTAGTTCTCTGCTGACTGGTTTTAGTTCTCTACCGACTGGTTTTGGTTCTCTGCTGACTGGTTTTAGTTCTCTACCGACTGGTTTGGGTTCTCTGCCAACCGGTTTTTACCAATTGCCAACTGGTTTTTGGTAATTGCCAACTGGTTTTTGGTAATTGCCAACTGGTTTTTACCAATTGCCAACTGGTTTTAGACAATTGCCAACTGGTTTTTGTCAATTGTCAACTGGTTTTTGTCAATTGTCAACTGGTTATTACCAATTGTCAACTGGTTTTTACTAATTGTCAACTGGTTTTTGTCAATTGTCAACTGGTTTTAGACAATTGTCAACTGGTTTTAGACAATTGTCAACTGGTTTTAGACAATTGCCAACTGGTTTTAGACAATTGTCAACTGGTTTTTACTAATTGTCAACTGGTTTTAGACAATTGTCAACTGGTTTTAGACAATTGCCAACTGGTTTTTGTCAATTGTCAACTGGTTATTACCAATTGTCAACTGGTTTTTAACAATTGCCAACTGGCTTTTGTCAATTGTCAACTGGTTTTTGTCAATTGCCAACTGGTTTTTACCAATTGCCAACTGGTTTTTGTCAATTGTCAACCGGTTTTTACCAATTGTCAACTGGTTTTTACCGGCTGTAAACTGGGACAAGTCGGCTTTCGCCGACCAACCTTTCGGCGAAAGGTTGACTACCATCAAATAGGAACAAATAAGATCATTCGCCGAAAGGTTGACTACTATCAAATAGGAACAAATAAGATCATTCGCCGACCAACCTTTCGGCGGAAGGTTGACTACCATTAAATAGGAACAAATAAGATCAATTGTCTGATCTTGTGGAACCGGCGGACTGTTTGCAATACTCGCCGCCGGATAAACTCAAAATACACAACTAAACAATCCGAATAAACTAAAAAATCTAAATTTTGCGAAGACCTCACCTTGAAGAAATAAAAAAAAACGGTAAACTACTTCAAATATTCGGGAATGTTTTGGAAATGTTATGTGGAAACAACACTTCCCCAATATTTTGTTTTCTATTTTTGTAAACTTAACACAGATAAAACAAGGAAAATTCATACAATGGCAAGATTCAAAAAATCAAAATTCAAACAACGTAAACGAGCAAAAGCAAAAGTTCGCGGTAAAAAGAAAGATCCATTGATCGTCAATGGTCAACGTCCGCATCCCATGTTCATTGATTACAAAGACATAGAACTGCTCAAAAAATTGACGAGCCGACAAGGAAAAATTATTAGCCGCCGTAAAACCGGATGTTCCGCCGTCAGCCAACATGCCGTCGCCGCCGCAATCAAACGAGCAAGATTTATGGCATTGCTCCCCTATGTCGCAGATTAAGTTTACATTGCCGATTGTTCATTACGTTTACGTTACCAATAAAATCGGCGAAACCAATTAAAAAGTTTTTCATGGGAGAATCGAAAAGTGAAAGAGTAAAAAGGTGTTTTGTGGAACGCTTTTTCACGCTTTCACTTTTTTACTCTGTTTGGGGCAGTTTCCTATTTTGAGCATCAACAAATAAAACAATCAAAATAATGTCGTCCGAATAACAAAAATCTGTTGTATTCAGTGTGATGTGTTATACTGTACGAGTTACGGTATTGTCCTCTTTTTTGTAGTTCACCTCTTACTCTTTCACCTCCCATGATGATGGACAAAGCGATGGAAAAAGCGGATGTGTTGATTGAAGCCATGAAATGGATTCGTCAACATCGGGGTAAGATCAGTGTTATTAAAATCGGCGGCAGTCTTATGGAAGACGAATCCGCAATGATGCATTTATTGCTGGACATTGTTTTTATGGAATCGGTTGGTATGAAACCGGTACTGGTTCACGGCGGCGGTGCAGCTATTAGCAAAGCAATGAATCGTGCAGGCTTGGAACCGCGTTTTGTACAAGGACGGCGTTACACTGATGAAGACTCTCTGGAAATCGTCAAACGTGTTCTCGGTAAAGAAATCAATGAACATCTCGTTGCAAAAATCAAAACGTTTGAAGGTCAAGCACAATCTCTCAGTGTTTGTTTCGGAACCAATGTTCTTTATGGGGAAAAGTTGTTACTCAAGGACGAAACCGGTACATTAATTGATATGGGATTGGTTGGTACGGTAACACGTGTTGATGCGGAACCGATTAAGCATTTATGTGATCATTGGATTGTTCCGGTGATTCCGTCAATTGCCGTGATGGACGACAACAGCGGTCAAACTCTCAATATAAACGCCGATACCGCAGCAACCGCAATAGCAAAAGAGTTGCACGCTGAAAAACTTGTTTATGTTAGTGAGGTGAATGGCGTCCGAACCGACCCCAATGATCCCAATTCAATGATTGATTCGATCACCGCAGAAAAAGCACGGGAAATGCTTGCTTCAGGGGCAATTGTTGGCGGTATGATTCCGAAAATTCAAGCCTGTCTCGAAACTCTGGAACGCGGTGTACAAAAAATTCATATTATCAATGGACGTTTACGGCATTCTCTTTTGCTCGAAATTTTTACTAGTATGGGTGTTGGTACGGAAATCACAAATCCTTGAATTGCCGTATCGCAGAGAGTGGAGGTATTTTGTAGATTTTTAGTCCGCAGATTACGCAGATTTTTTGTATTCAACTTTGTTAAACAGCACTCAAAATAATAACACCTCAACAGCATAATCACCAACTCTTTGCCGCCAAAAACTAGTAGGAAAATAGCCGTTCCTTCATATCTGTGCTATTCGGTGCATTGGGATTGGAAACCGCTCTCCGGCGGCAATTGAAAATACAAAACCTGTCGTAAATTACAGAACAATTGTTGCGGCTTTTCAGAGAAATGTCGCCTACCTCTTGAGTTCCTGTCGCAAACAAATTTACGAAAACTCCGCAAAATATTACCAATTCCTTATTTTCTTTCAAAAATTTCCCGCACAGAAATGTTGTTTTCCGCTGCAAGACGTTTGACAGACTCAAATTCGGGAGTAATTTTCTCATTACCGTTGGGCAGAACCGTTTTTTTGGCATCAATTGTTCCCCAAGGTGTTTCAATCCGGCAAGGTTCCCGATGTAATACAGTTCGCTCCACCGGAAAACGACGAATGCCAATAGTCGTCGTTTCCGTAAAAAGAATAGACTCTATCGCTTCAATTTGCTCTCGACGGCACAAAATCGAAAGTGTAACTCCAGGACGTTGTTTTTTCATTTGAACAGGCGTCGCCCAAATATCTAACGGTGAAATATTCCAGAGTTGCTCAATGCAATGCCCAATCAACTCGCCGCTCGCATCATCTATATTCGTCTCCACAATCCACACCGCTTCCGTCATCGGAATATTCTTTTCCGACTTGAGAGGAAGTTTATGTTGATGCGGTATTTCATGTTGATGCGGTGCTTCATGACCCAAATAAGGAACATTCTCAAGTAAATCTTCATATTGATGTTCCGGTGCGGAATGTGAACGAACAACGTGTGAATCAAGAACTTGTTCCGTTTCCAATTGACCAACTAAAATTCGAAGAATGTTTGCTTGTTCTTCCAAATCACGCCCGCCAGCTCCAATACCAACCGATTGAATCGTCATCGCAGGAAGTACACCAAAATGTTTGGCAAAATATTTAAGCAACACCGCACCTGTTGGTGTGGTCAACTCAAAAGGAACTTCCGAAATAGCAATAGGAATTTCACGTAAAAGTTCCGCTGTCGCCGGAGCCGGAACAGAACAAGTTCCATGGGCAATGTTAATCGTTCCACAACCTGTCGGAACCGGTGAAGCGTAAATGTCACCAACTTGAAGATAGTCCAGTCCCGCCACCGCTCCAACAATGTCCGCAATAGAATCCGCCGCTCCAACCTCGTGAAAATGGATTTTGTCCACTTCAACTCCGTGAACTTTGGCTTCCGCTTCAGCAATCATGCGGAAAATACCAGACGCATGCTCCTTATTACCATCAGATAACCGGCTTCGTTCAATCATGGTTAGAATGTCCGAAAGATGCCGATGAACATGTTCGTGAGGCACGCGAACCCGCGCAAGTGTCGCCCGAAATCCCTTGCGGTGAACCACTTCCGACTCGATCTGAACATTATCAAGAACGGAACGAACTGCCTCGTTCAGAAAAACCGTCGGAACACCTAAGTCTATGAGTGCGCCTAGAGTCATATCACCGCTAATACCTGAATGACAATCAAAATAAACAATTCGCATTGATAATAGATTAAACTGTTATGGTACTCCGTGTTTTGAAAACAACACAAATTTTCCAGTAAGGGTATAAATGATCACAATGTTTTAAAAATACACAAGGCCTTCTTCAAATTCCGCCAATGTTTTACATTCCAACGCCCGATCAAAAAGGGAATCCAACTCCACAATATCCGTATAAGAATTAACAGCACTCGAAATCGATTCTGGAACTCGTTTGAAGCGTTTGTTGAGTAATTTAAGAATATTCTTAATTGAAATTTCAACTTCGCCTTCAATTCTTCCATTCGTGTACAATTCTTCCATCGTTGACATAATCATTTTTTCAGCTCCTTGCAAAGTATTCGACAATTCGTTCTGAACTTTCCAGCAGGAAATATCACAATGATTTCAACGATGCGCAAGGTCTCGTTCAAATTCTGTCAACGTTTTACATTCCAACGCCCGATCAAAAAGGGAATCCAACACCACAATATCCGTATAAGAATTAACAGCACTCGAAATAGATTTTGGAACTCGTTTGAAGCGTTTGTTGAGTAATTTAAGAATATTCTTAATTGAAATTTCAACTTCGCCTTCAATTCTTCCTTCAATTCTTCCTTCGATTCTTCCTTCGATTTTTCCTTCAATTCTTCCTTCAGTCCAGCCTTCAATTTTTCCATTCGTGTACAATTCTTCCATCGTTGACATAATCATTTTTTCAGCTCCTTGCAAAGTATTCGACAATTCGTTCTGAACTTTCCAGCAGGAAATATCACAATGATTTCAACGGTGCGCAAGGTCTCGTTCAAATTCTGTCAACGTTTTACATTCCAACGCCCGATCAAAAAGGGAATCCAACTCCACAATATCCGTATAAGAATTAACAGCACTCGAAATAGATTTTGGAACTCGTTTGAAGCGTTTGTTGAGTAATTTAAGAATATTCTTAATTGAAATTTCAACTTCGCCTTCAGTCCTTCCTTCAATTTTTCCATTTGTGTACAATTCTTCCATCGTTGACATAATCATTTTTTCAGCTCCTTTTTTATCTATAATTTTTGAAAATTCACGAACAATAACATCTTTACTGATTTTAGCGGCTGCCAACACGTAATGGGCGATGGAAGTTAGCCAACCTATTGTTCGTGGGTCTGTTTTAACTTCGTTGAAGTATCCGACGATTCGCTCCAGACTTTCCGGTAATTTTCCTTCCGAATACGATTGTAATGTATCAAAAAGAGCAATGAGTGCCGGATGTCCTTGTAATTTTTCGCGTTGAATTTTTGACAAATCAATTACAATAATCTGGAACCATAACACGTTACTATCCACACCTTGTGGTACGGCAATTAAATCTTTTATTTGCAACACTTCACTCCATGAAATATCTCCGTGATAAAGTACCACAACAAGCGGATACGGAAATTTACCATTTTCGGTGATAGCGTTTTGAGGGTTGTCCGCCCATTCTTCGTAAAATTCCAATATTTTACGTAAACAGTGAAGCGAATATAATTTAATTTTTTTTGATTGATGTTCAAAAAACAGGAACACTTTCGAATAAGCACCGTTTTTGAATTTTGTGGAAAAGCGCAAATCGCCAATGACTTCCTGTAATTGGCTGTCTATTGTGGTTGGAGATTCACACCGTAATGCTTGAAGATCAAGTAATCGAACAACACCTGTATTATCGTAATGTTTCAACAAACTCGCCATCAACTCTTTATCAAGAAGAAAACGCCGTGCAAGTAAATCGTGAGGATGAGCAAGTTCACATTGTACCGGTAATTTGAAAAACACAACCATAAAAAACACCTGTATTTTTGAACAGCAAGATTTTATCTAAAAAGTTAATAAATTACGTACAACACGGAGGTGAATGGTGAATTAAGTGTGATTAATTAAATTGAACAGATGTTGATTCTTGAAATTTAACCGGTTGAGTTTTTACTAGTTTCGGTAATTTATTCTGAGAAAGTGGGCGGTTCGAACTTTGTACCGGTCAATTCATATTTTTCTGTTTCCTCGTCACTGGAATCAGTTGGTTTGTTTGCTGTTGAGGATTTTTTGGTGGAATATCGATTGGTTACATTTTTTGACAGGTCATTGAATTCATTCAGACCTTTTTTCAATTCCATTAACCCCAACCCGATTTGCCGTGCAACATCGGGGAGGTTTTTACCGAAAAATAAAACCCCTAATACCAAAACTACTACAATCTGAAACGGAGTAGGTGTTAGAAACAGATAGCAACCCATCTCAAACCTCCGTTTTTTCGTTGGATTTTGCGGTTGCTTTTTCGTCTGCGGTTCGAACCGCTTCGTCCAACTCATCCTCAATACCGGCGACACCTTTTTTGAATTCGACCACACTTCGCCCAAGTGAACGCATCACACTTGGCAGGCGATTACCAAAAAATAAAAAAGCTACCACCGCTAAAATAATATAAGCAAACGGACTAGCACCAAACATAAAACCAAAAATCATACTATAAATCATTTTATCATCTCCTTTACCGAATTTCGGTTATTGGATTTTTCGGCATCCAATGCCACTATTACTTCATCCTTAATAAACACTTGATTATTCTATCATTTCTTAAATCCCTGTCAAATGGTGAACTCTCCCAACGTATCAAACTAAAAATAATAAAATTTAATAAAAGTTACCATCTTTTTGCAGATACTGGTTGCTATACATTACCTTAACTATTATTTGTTTTTTTGATAAACAAACGAACAACAACCTCATTTTTACCTATTAATAACAAACCAACCTCCGTAGCCAATAGATAACACGCCCGCCAACCTCATTAAAAGAAACAATAAGGTAATGAGATTATTGTGTTATTATCTTTTTGCTATGGAGGTTGTTTTGTTAGGAAAATTAGGTGGAAATAAGGTGCTTTTGTAATGATTTTACTGAATAGTTACAAAGAATTGGCGAAAATCTGCATAATCTGCGGATTACTTGAACAATGTGTTTTAACGGTTAATACAAGGTTAATAAGAGAGAGAGTTACTTACTTCTCAGACTGTCCAGTAGATTAAAAAAATCAGGGAATGTTTTTCGAGTACATTCCGGATTTTTAATCACCACACCACCTAATCCCAGACCAACCACTGCAAAACTCATTGCCATTCGGTGATCGTCGTAAGTTTCAACAGTTGCCGGTGTTAATTGTTTGGGCGGAGTAATCCGCAAACCGTCGGGACGTTCGTCCACCACTGCTCCAAATCGACGCAATTCTCGAGCAAGATCCGTAATACGATCAGTTTCTTTAAACCGAACATGTTCTATGTTGGTTATTTCTGTGGTTCCTTGTGCAAACAATGCTGTTGTTGCAAGAGTTTGGGCGGTATCGCTTAGTGAGTTCATATCAACCGAAATACCTCGAAGCGGTTTGTCAACTGAACGGCTTACCGTAATCGAATCAATCCGCCGTTGAACATCACAACCCATTTTTTCAAGACAATCCACGAATGCCGCATCACCTTGCAGAGATTGCCGCGACAACCCCGGAACCGTAACAGAACCTCCGCAAACCGCCGCCGCCGCAAAAAAATAGGACGCTCCAGAAGCGTCAGGTTCAATACGATATGTTTTTGGTGTTCGATAGGCAGTTCCCATCGCAAACCGGAATGTCTTGAAATCACCAACCATTTCCGTTATAACACCAAACGATTTCATCATTTCAAGAGTCATACGGATATAAGGTTTTGAAACAAGATTTCCCGCGACATGGAGTTCAATATCACACGATTGAGCAGCCAATGGCGCCGCCATGAGCAAGGCACTTAGAAATTGGCTGGAAACAGAACCGGAAACAGTTGCACTTTGGGTTCGGTTCGTACCGGAAACAGTTACGGGAATTTGTTGACCGGAACTGGAAAAAGACAAGGGAGGAAAACCAATCTTTTCATCGTAACAAATCTTCGCTCCTAAGGATTGTAATGCGTCAACCAAATCACGGATTGGGCGTTCGTGCATACGCGGTTTGCCGTAAATACGGTATTTTCCATCGGAAAAAGCCAGCAACGCTGTTAAAAACCGTGCAGTAGTTCCACTGTTACCGACATAAATTTCCGCAAACCGATTGGGAAAAATTCCATGTGTTCCGGTTATGCGGATTTGTTGGAGTTTGGAATGATGTTCTATTTCCAAACCGAGTTGGCGCAGAGCTTCGAAAAGAACTTGGGTGTCTTCTGAATCAAGCACGCCTTCCAACAGTGTTGTCCCTTCCGACAGCACCGCCAGAATTAACGCCCGATTAGTCATACTTTTGGAACCGGGCAAAACAATCTCCGCATCCAAAATGCCGTTAAGTGGAATAATAGATTGATACACAATTTTCTCAAATCAAACAACAAGTCAAGTAATATATCATGGGATTGTTCCGTTTCGCCTTTCAGGCGATGTTGAGGAAAAGACATTGACCGTAGGTCGCGCTTCGCTTGACCTGCGGTTATGAAAATGCCGCCCCTTCGGGGTGAAAATCGAACCCTTCGGGGTGAAAATCGAAAAACAAAAATTTCACTGAATTATTATAACCATTACGGAAATTCTTTTTTAGATTCATTGGTCACGGTCTTGGCACACCATCCAATAAAGCAATGGAGCACAAAGACCAATTGTACTGTACGTTCCAAATAAAACACCCAGCGAAATGGTAAACGCAAATGTGTGAATCCCTTGACCGCCCCAAAAATACAAAATTAACGAGACAATAAATGTTGTTAATGACGTCAGGATTGTTCGGGACAACGTTTGATTAATTGCGTTGTTAATCATTTTACCGGTTAGAACCGGACTTTTGCCGATATTTTCGCGGATACGGTCGAAAAGAATAATTGTGTCGTTAATAGAATAACCGATAATGGTCAGAAAAGCAGCAACAACCGGTAAACCGATTTTAAATTCTTCAACTTGCAGGAATGAAAGAGGATTCGCTAACCACGCACTCAACGCAATTAACCCCAAAACAACCAAAACATCGTGGAACAACCCAATCGCCGCCACAAGACCATAAACCAATCGATGGAACCGGAACCATATATAAATAATAATAAAAATAAGACTCGCAATAATCGCCGCTAAACCCGCCACACGCGTGTCATAAGCAACCGAGCCGCCAACTGTTGTTGATGTTGGAAAATACGGCATCTCATCCATTTCCAATTTCAAAGAACCAAAAATCTTTTCGAGAATTTCTTTGGGCGTTTGTGCTTTGACTGTCCAATCAGAATAGGATTGCTGACTGCCTGCCATAAAATTTTCACGCGAAATAGAAAAAGCAAAATCGTTCTCCAATTCTTTGGCGGCAACCGCTTTCTGAACCGCCTGATCGATCATTGAATGAAGTGCATCATGGTTAATGGTTGGAAATATAGTCAGTTGAATTGTTGTTTCATCATGTTCACCGACTTTGGTTGTTTCTCCAAACGTGTAATCCAACTTACAATAAACCAATACATCACCCAAAGTTTCTTTGAGAATATTTCGAACGGTAACTAAATATTGTTCCGGTTTTACTTCCTTACCGCCGGCAAGTTGCGGAATAGAGGTCGTAACAATAAAATGTGTATTTTCTTGTGTTTTTTTATCTTGTTCATTATTGAGATTCATCTGGACGTTTTGAACCGCAAGATCGTTTAAACGATTTTCTTCTTCGGCAATTGTTTTATCTTTTTCGTAAAGTTTGGAGCGGATTTGCCCGATATCTTGCGATTCTTTGCACACGACTTCGATGGAAACTCCGCCGATAAAGTCAATATCAAGAATTCCCCGACCACGTGCAATAACCGCAGAAAGACCAATAATCATAAGTGTTATCGAAAATGCAATACAGAAAAACCGCGATCCGAGAAAATTAATATTGGGTCGCCGAAAGAGTTGTAACATGTGAAATGTTTTAATCCAACGTTGGGCTTCGAAGACATCCATAATCACCCGCGCACAGTAAATCGCCGTAAACATGTTCAAAGCAATACCAAGAAACAATGTTACCGCAAAACCTTTAACTTGTTCGGTTCCCACCGTGTAGAGAATAACTCCGATAACAATCGTGGTAATATTCGAGTCAAAAATAGCGGAAAACGCTTTTGCATAACCGTTTCGGATTGCCATTCGGAGTGAGGCACCGGCGAGCAGTTCTTCGCGGAGTCGTTCGTAAATCAGGATGTTGGCGTCCACTGCCATTCCGATGGTCAAAACGAGACCGGCAAGACCGGGAAGTGTAAACGCCGCATGGAGTGCCAACATAATCGCAACAAGTAATGCCGTATTCGTAATCACACAGAAACAAGCAATTAATCCCGCCAAATGGTAATAAAGAACCATAAAAACCATAATCGCAATTGCCGAAATAATCAAGGCGATTTTACCTTTTTGAATGGTGTCGGCTCCCAGCGTGGCTCCAATCAAAAGCCGACTCACCGGTTCTTCGCTCAAATCCGCCGGCAATGCCCCAGCAGTAAGAATATCAATTAACTCTTCAATATCCTTATTTAATTTAATTCGTTCTTCATCGGTTTGACGCCGTTCAAAAGTGATAATTCCATGATCGGAAATAACATCGTTAATTGTTGGGGCGGAATACATTTGATCATTTAAAATGATACCGAGTTGCCGTTTTAGCCGTGCTTGTGCGGGATCGGGACGATTGGCACTGGTGAGACGTTTGAACTTGCTTGCTCCGACCGAATTGAAACTGAAAGAAACTCCCTGTTCATTCTTTTCGCTCATTCCCTTACCGATATGGGTCAACGACTCGCCCGTAATATCAATACCGTCATTGAACAGTACCAACACTTCCCATTGTTCATGGCGTTGTCGTGTGATGATATCGGGATTATTGACAAACTTTGCTTTTTCCGAATCAACAATAGGAACCCAACGAGCCAACAATTTTCCCGAAGCATCCCGAACATCCCGACCCGATTCTTTTTCACCGCGTGCGATAATATCCTTATCTTTTTCATAAAGAGTGGAAGCAAGAATCCTGAATGTCAACGAACCGGATTCGCTGATAACCCGTTCAATCCGTGCCACTTCCGCATCTTCCGCATGAGGAATCACAACTTGAATTTGACGTGTTCCTAATTTCGTAATCGATATTTCACGGACACCGCCGGGGTTGATTCGTTTTGTAATTGCCCGTGTCAGTTTGTCCATATCAAGCGATTGGGGAGTTTCATTAGCACTATCCACATCGCCCGAAGTTCGGATTGGAATCGCATCGTAAATTAATACCACTCCGCCCTGTAAATCAATCCCAAGTGTTAATCGGTGCCAGCCAAGAGTTACCGCGGTAATACTCCCAAAAAAGGCCAACATCACAACAAAAATCTTGATATTATGTTCCGGTAAACGCCAGTGTTTCGCTAAATAATGACCGGCAAAGAAACAACCCAATACAAGCAACAAAAATACTCCCCATAAAAAAGAGGTTGTTTGTGTAATCGGTACAGGTGATTGTGGTTGCGGAACTTCTTCCGATTGTTTCGATGCCGTTTCAGGAGCATTCTCAAATGATGCGGGTGAAGCGTTGGGATCTTGGTCAACTATCGGGAATGTAATCGGAGTTGTCTCTGATACAGGTTCTGATACTGGGGTTGTCTCTGATTCTGCCGGTTTGGGAGTTGATGGTTGAGCCTCAGCCGGTTGTTCCGCCGACTGAGCAGAATTAACCGCTGGCGGAGTTGACGGCGCAGGAATCACAACAGGAATTGGTTGCGGTTCAGTTGCCGGTGTTACTGGAGTTGCGGTTTCCGTCGGTGTTACGGTTTCCATCGGAGTTACAGTTTCCGTCGGCGTTGCGGTTTCCGTCGGAGTTACAGTTTCCGTTGGAGTTGCGGTTTCCGTCGGCGTTGCGGGTGCAGTTTCTTGTGCTGTGTTTTTCGGCAAACTCAGTAGATAAAACGATCCCAAAATCAGGGCAACTGCAACAAAATTGAGAATTCTTGGAAAAGAAATCCGGTTCATTTTAAATTGAAAATTGAATTAAAAATTAAGAATGGAAAATTGTAATTATATTTTTCACCGTCCAAAACAACAGACGGTTTTAATTTTGATGTTAGTAAGGTTAGGGTTTGTAATTAGTTTTTTACTTATTGGTTTTATCAGCATCTTTATCTTTGTCTTTATCTTTTGGAAAAACCATTTCAATCGCTGTAAGGTGAAATTTAATTTTTGTCCCGTTGGAATCATCCACTTTTAGGACAATTTCATTTTTTTCTTTGTCAACAGAGTGAATCGCCGCAATCATACCGCCAACAGTTAAAACTCGGTCATTTTTCTCAAGGGAGTTCAACATTTTACGATGTTTCTCTTCTTGTTTCTGCTGCGGGCGCAACATGAACAACCAATAGAAAACAAAGAAAAACGAAACCATCAACAGAATTACAGAAAATCCGCCTCCTGGCGGTGGTGATGCCGGAGGAGTTTCCTGAGCAAAAAGCGGAATTAAAAATACGATGTCGTCAAATTTCATTGTAATTTACACCATCTAAAGAAGTTGGGCAAAATTAAATCAAAAACACTCGGAGCAAAATCACCAAATTTCCTATATTTCACCAAATAAAATAATCAGGTCAATATCTTAGACGCAATTCAACAAAATGACAAGCCCATGCCCAAGATTTTCCAAAAAAGAATGTATTTAATAGTTGAGAGTGGGGAGTTGAGAGCGGACAGTGCCTCAAGCGGAGTTTTACCGCAACGGCAATCATTCCGCTTGCGTTATTATCATTACACTTTAAAATTCGTTTTTCTAAGAGCAGAATTTTTGTGTCTTTTATTTGAAAATTCTGCTAATTCTTCTGCCAATTCTGTTGATTTTGTCAAAATCTATTGATCTTGCCAAAAAATGAAAACCGAATATTCAAGTGTGATAGGTATATCAACGGCAATACATTACTTATGTTTTATTTATTTGGGCAAATCGCCATCGAAGGTATTTTCGTCGGAATCCAGACCGTCGAAATCATCGAAGTTGTCATTTTCGCCAATATCTTCGTCAAAGTCTTCATCTGGTATTTCAATATCTTCAAAATCACTTTCATCAATATCGCCGTATTCATCAAATTCGGCATCAGAAAGACTTTCAAAATCATCGTCGAAATCAATATCGAAATCGTCATCGTCGAAATCATCATCGAAATCGTCAATGAAAAAATTAACTAGTTTATGTTCTGTTGATACCCAAACTGCTGGTATTGGAGCTGTTGGTGATGGAGTAGTTGGTGATGGAGTAGTTGAGAGCGGAGCAGTTGGCAACGGAAGTGTTGGCAGCGGAACCGTTGGTAACATAACAACCGGTACTGAACTCTGTATTTTATTTGGTTTGACAGAGACCGATTTTACAGAGGAAGAATTGTTTTTAATACTTTTTGATTTTAATGTGGCAGTCATAGTTTGGCTATTTTCTCCTTAAAAAGTCAAAATCGCTATAAAATTTTGTAACTATCCAATGGTTGGTATATTTTAGTTTTCATTGCGAAGTCCCCAACACGGCATCGCCATAACCCTTCATTATTATCAGGATTGAGTATAGTATTCTACGAATGTGTGTACGGCTGGGAAGTGGTAGGAAAAAAAAAATTAAAAATTTTGTAATATATCAGTGAAATTTTTGTTTTTCCCATTAGCCCCGATAGGAGCGTATTAGTGAATAGTTATGAGTGAATAGTGAATAGTGAATAGTGTCGCAAGCGTCCTAATTTACCAAAACGGTATTACTCCGCTTGCGCAACTATTCACTTCCATTTGACAAAAACACAGTTGCTTGGGGTGAAGAATAAAAAATAATAATTCCACTAATATATTAATGTTCTTTCCGTAAATATATCTTGAACAGTATCAAAATTGGTCTTGCGGAAATTTGGGGCAAACAGTACTATTTCACCCATGAATTTGTTGATTGGGATTAAGCCGGTTTTCTATTTTTTTGCAGTCAGTGTTCTGATTGGAGTTGCGGGCTGCGCCAGTTTTGGCGAACGGCACCTCAAAATTCGTAATCATTTTGAACAGGGAAAACTTGAAGACGCCCAGAAAGAAATCAATAAATGTCTGAAAAAAAAACGACGGCACGAAATTGATTTGCTCAAATTAAATCAATCTATCATCGAACTGTGCAGCGGAAAACCACGCGAAGCCGAAAAACTATTACGAGAAGTTCGTGACCATTTTGATAAAAATGAAAGAGAACGTGTCGTCAATGTCGCCGAAAAAACTGTTTCCATGTTGCTCGATGATAATACCGTCTCTTATGCCGGTGAAGATTACGAAAAAGTGTTGATTCGTGTTTTTCTCGCACTGGCAAACTTAATGTATGACGGAACCGATGCCCCAGCTTATGCCCTGCAAATCAATCAAAAACAAAATGAAATCATTCAAAACGGAATCGTCAAAGACCCAAACAATGAGCATAAAACACTAAATCTTAAAGAAAAATCCTATCGGCAAACCGCTGTCGGACCTTATCTGTTCGGTGTTATGCAGGAAGAAACACTCCGCAATTACGATGATGTCGCCAAAGCCTACGAAACCGTTTGTCATTGGGAACCAGATTTCACACAAGGACAACGCGATTTAGAACGAGCTAAAACAGGTTTTCACTGTGCCTCAGGATATGGTGTCGTGTATGTTTTCGGACTTGTCGGCGCCGGTCCTTACAAGTTGCAACAGAATTGCGAAGTTTTACAAGCTGCCCAGTTCTGGACAACACTAATCCTCGCAATGTCAAGTCAACGTCCAGTTATTCCCGATTTCGCACCGGTGATGATTCCGGTTGTTGTCCGTCCGCGTGAAGCAGTGCCGGCTCTTACCGTGTCGATCGATGGAAAATGGTCTGCTCAAACAGAAACATTAACCAATATCGGACGTATGGCAGAAGAACAATTTGAAGCAGTGAAACCGCAAGTTATTGCAAGAGCAGTGATTCGGCGTTCGCTCAAAAAAGGAATCGTGTACGGAAGTAAGGAAATAATGGATACCAATCCTTGGATTAGTTTGGCAATGGAACTTGGCGGGCTTCTTTGGGAAGCTCTGGAAACAGCTGATACTCGTTGTTGGAATCTTTTACCAGCAGAAATTCAAGCGGCACGGATAGAAGTACCAGCAGGAGAGCACCGCCTTTCCTTACAACCATCCAGCCGTGTATTTTCTCTTGCTGACAATAGCTATCGGCATTCGCCAAGTTCAACTCGTCTTGGAACAGAACATAGCCGAACAATTCAGGTGGACGCCGGACGAAATACGTACATCCTCGCAAACTTCCCAACAAATACGCTTGTCGGTGAAATCATCGTGAATAACGAAAAGGATTCCCATGAACCGTAATCATTCATTAGAGCCCGTCTTGGATCAGAACAACGTTATTGCCGCCGCTCCGGCAAGTCCGGCATGATAACCGAGTCCCGTTTGTTCCAGTTTTACGGAAGGGTTGGCACTCCGGAAAAGCCGCGTGCGGAATGATTTTTCCAGAGAAGGCAAGAGAAGATCAAATGATTGTATCACGCCGCCCCCAAATATGACCGCTTCCAAGTTCAAAAGGTTAACAGCATAACTCGCCGCTTTACCAAGAAGTGTGCCGGTTGTTTCCATCACCGACAAGGCAAGCGAATCGCCGTTACGAGCGAGTTCCGCAACCTTGTGAGCTGTATAAGCCGATAAAATCGGCGTTGACCGCGTCGGGTTCGACTGATGCTGCTCCTGAAGTTTCCAAGCGTAACGCTTGGCAATCCCCGGTCCAGCAGCTTCGGCTTCAAGACAACCAAAATGACCACAACCACAACGAATCGGAGGTTGGCAACCGTCAACTGAATCCATAACCACAAAATGACCAATCTCCGCCGCCCCGCCAAAATGTCCCGAATAAACTTCGCCGTTCAGAATAAGACCGCCGCCAATACCATTACTGACTGTTATCCAAAGAAAATCGTTTAACTCCCGACATTTGCCATACTTTTTTTCTGCCAATGCACAAGCATTAACATCATTTTCGATGGCAATCGGTTTATTGCCATAGCGTTCGGAAAGAATTTGGACTATCGGAAAATCCCGAATCCCCGAAAAACAAGCGTAAACCCAAATACCATTGCAAGAATCCGCCAAACCGGGGATGGTAATACCAACCCGTTCAAATGAGATATTTCCAAGTTCCGCAACAGCATCATCAATCAGAGTGAGAAGTTGTTCCCGACGACAATCAATCGCCAAATTCCGGTGTGCCGCAGAAAATATCTCGAATCGAGAATCATCAGCAAACAACAATGCCGCAATCAATTTGGAACCGCCAATATCCAACGCAAGAATATTCATAATGTGAATTGTTGAATGAATTTGGTTGTTACTGTTGTTTATTACCTCATTGTCAATGAATAATAACAATAAAATCGCTAGGAACGAATGAATCCGTTACTAGCGATAATAAAATAAAACAAAACAATTTCAATTAGTCTCGCGGCCGCACTGCTCCGGTTAAACCGGCGTAATCGACCCGATCTTCGGGGTGCCAAAGCGGTAAGCCCTTACGAACACGTTCTGCCAAAACTTCCAGTTTTGCCGGAGAACCTGCCGGTGCATCTGTCGGTCGGAAATCTTCGGTTACAACAGGAACAAATTCTTCATCATGTCCGGTTTCCAGTATCGTATCAAATACGTTTTTCATACGCTCACCTCGTGATCTTCTTTTTCGCCTTCCTTAACGAATCTAGTAGTAATAAATTAAAAAAATCAATTGAAATATTCAATTACAAAATACTAATTTCAGCAAAACCGAACGTGTTAACCTAAACGGATATTGCGGTTTCATTGGTATAATTATAGACAATTCTGAATATTTTTCTTTGTTGATTTAAGCGAATTGTCTGAATAATCTGGACTGTACTATTCTTTGTGTGGTAATTTGGTTCTGTGTTTTCAGCAACTGTATTCTGTTGTTTGGAGAGTTGCGGTGATTTATTTATTGTTTGTTTTTGTGCAAAGTACGTATATCGTTTTTATAAAGTACAATAACAGACCGCCAAACATAAACTATGTTACGAGCAACTTTTATAGAAATTAAATTTGTCGAAACAAATTTAATTCACCTCTGACGTTATCGGTCAATACCGGACATCAACTTAAGAGGGAAATCATGTTTTTTCAACACGATTTATCGCTGCCGTGCGGCGCATACCATCAGCATACGGCAGTAATTATAGTAAACACTAAATGTCCGTCAAGAGATATTTCCCCCCTCACAAAAAAAATATTTTGTTTTTTGAAAAAATTCTCTACTAATTCGAAAATTAATTTAAGTGAGTGATCATTCTAATTCAATTTTGTTCTAAAACAACCGCCCCCTTTTACAATATTTATGGTTTTTTCAAAAAAAGCCTAACACTTACAGGCTGGTGTGTAATGGCGAGTTAATTTGGATATTTTGGGGGTGACAGTGAATAATGTTCGCATGAGGATTACTGCCGGAACGTTTTAGCCAATACTCCTCATGCGAACTCTCCACTTTCAACTTTTTTAGCCCCCCCTTTTCGTACCCTAGATTGTAAGTGATAATAGGCAAAACATGTTATTTCGAATTGGGAACCAATTCGGGAGTTTTTTTATTGGGTCAAGTGAAAATTTTATCGGCATTCATTCCTCTTACTTTTACTTAACTATTTAAGGAGAAAACAGTTGGCAGTTAAAATTCGTATGAAAAAAATGGGACGGCTTCATCGTCCGTTTTTCCGTGTTTGTGTGATGGACGCCCGAACTCCGCGTGATGGTCGGGTACTCGAAGAGGTGGGATATTACGATCCAATGGTATCGGAAACCGACGCTCGTGCCATTTTGAACGGCGAACGTATCAAATACTGGATCGGTGTCGGAGCCCAACCGTCTGATAAAGTTTCCGTACTCATCAAAAAATACGGACTCGACGGAACACATCTCGAAAACCAAAAAATGGCATTGGGACGCTTGGTAAATCGCCGCCCACGTTCAACTTATACAATCGAATCATCACCACAACCACAAACACAACAACTGCAGCAACAACCACTGCAACAACAAAAAAAATCAAAACAAAAGAAAAAAAATAATACAACTACCGAAACAACACCCACAGAAACATAAATCCCGTATTGAACAAAATATCAATCAGAAAATATCAATCATCATCGTATTATTTGTTCTGCTTGCAAGATTCCGTGTTTAGCAAAGTTCATGCCGTCAGTAATTTGTTTTGATGTTTTAACACTTTTCCCCAGTATTTTCGAAGGATTTCTTTCGGAAAGTGTTTTGAAAGGGGCTTTGGCAGCACAAAAAATCGAAGTTCGGCTTCATAATATGCGGGATTGGGCAGACGATAAACACGCAACTATGGATGATCGTCCTTTTGGCGGTGGTCCTGGAATGTTGCTCAAAGTTGATCGAGTTGTTCCCTGTGTTGAAGAAATACAGCATCAACAACAACCTGGACGATTGTTGATGTTCACGCCGCAAGGACGTTGTTTTAATCAGAGGTTTGCGGAGGAACTCGCAACAGAACAACGGATTGTAATGCTTTGCGGAAGATATGAGGGTTTCGATGAACGTGTTGCTGAAATCCTTAAACCCGAAGAAGTTTCCATCGGCGATTATATTCTCAATGGTGGAGAAGTTGCGGCAATGGTTGTCATTGAAACAGTAATGCGATTAATTCGCGGCGTTTTGGGTGACGAAGATTCCAACCGGTTTGATTCCTTTTCAACCGGTAACCGAATTTTAGATTGCGCTCATTACACAAGACCAAGAGAATATCGCGGTTTTTCCGTACCGGAAATACTGTTGAGCGGAAACCACGCCGAAATCGCCCAATGGCGCAACAACAATAGTTTACAACGAACAAAAGAAAAAAGACCCGACTTATTAGTAACCGCTTCCGGTAATTCATCACCAAAAAACTGAAACACTATTTTCGCAATTTTCAATAACCAAAGACAAAACAAAATAAATAACGAAGTAATTCGTTACAAATGGAGACAAAATTATGAGTGACCAATTGATAAATATTGTTGAGGCACAAAGTAAAAAACCGCAATCGGAAATTTCACAGTTTGAAATTGGTGATACGGTTAATGTACATTGCCGTATTCTCGAAGGTGAAAAAGAACGTATTCAGATTTTCAACGGAGTTGTCATTGCCCGAAGCGGAAGCGGAACACGGGAAATGTTTACTGTCCGCCGGATTGTGGCAGGTGAAGGTGTGGAACGAAAATTCGCTCTTCATTCCCCACGAATCGCTAAAATCGAAACGGTTCGTAGTGCAGTTGTTCATCGTGCAAAATTGTATTTCCTGCGAGATCGTGTCGGTAAGGCAGTACGCCTCAAAGAACGTGCTGTCAAACGGAAAACCGAAGAAATCAAAACCGTTAAAAAACCGCGGCGAGGTTCCAAAAATAAGAAAAAAGAAACAGAAACATCAACGTAAATTTTTCATTGTACTGTTATGATGCAACGTTTTTTCTTTTGTGCCGCGTTTTTTTGCGCGGCAGTTTTTTTGTTGTTTGTGTTATTTTCGGATCACATTCAAAATGTTCATGCTGATTCGTCAACAGAATCTAATAAGTACTTACTCCGTTATCGTTTCCAAAAGGGAAATGTTCTGCGTTGGAATGTTTTACAATCGTTGAAGATTCGGACATCGGTGAGTGGAGTTGAAGAAGTTGTTGAAACAACAAGCCGATCAACCAAAGTCTGGACGGTAATTAGTGTTGATAACAAAGAAACTGCAACATTTGAATATCTTGTTGACGATGTAAATATGCGTCAATTTCAAACAGATAAAGATGGTGCCAAAATCGCAGAGTACAACAGCCGAAAGGATAAAAATATTCCCGGCGCATTTATCAATCTTGATGGAACAATTGGTGTCCCCTTAGCACACATTTCGATTGACGTTCTTGGCAAAACTTCCAAAAAACCGCTTCGAATTTATTCCGGCAGTACAAGTACGGAAAATCGTATTGTAATTCTGTTACCGAAAGAACCTGTTGCTGTCGGTGATTCTTGGTCGGAAGTAATGCCGGTTGAAATTGCACAGTCCAACGGTACGGTTAAAAAAATCAATACAAGACAAGAATTTACATTGTTCGGTGTTCATTCCGGTATTGCGGTGATCAAATTCGCTACAAGAATATTGACTCCTCTGACGCCCAAAGAAGAATCGCAAATCCTTGACAAATTTTTATCCGGTAAAATGGAACTTGATCTTGACGCCGGACATTTTATTCGTCAAGAAACCACTATTGATAAACGTGTTATTGGTTTTCAAGGTGCCGGAGACAATATTCATTATCTTGCCCGTTTAACGGAATGTTGTTGCGGATTGAATTCGTGTGAACTCTGTTCGCCCAAAAAATAAAACAATAAAGAAATATTAGAATTTCGTCCCGATAATATTTTTATTCTTCTTGCATTCAGTTGATTGATGTTCTATTAAATTACGATTTTTTGGAATTGAGTTGACTTTATTTTTTCCAGGGCAACGTGTCGTCAATGATTTGAGTCCATTGTTTTTGCGGAGTTGTGAAGCGGTTGGCGTAATGTTGGGCGATGTCAAGGACAGAGGGGAGTTCACGAAGTTGCGAAAAAACGGTGATTATTTTGAGTTGGAGGAGAGCGAAACGGATTTCTTCACCTTCGGCGGGCGTTTTTTGTGAAAGTTCCGGATAATAAACGATAAGACGCGAAGAATAAGGTATGGGATTGAAGGATTTATTTTGGGCGAGTTCTTTTAGAATGTCTTCGCTATTCCATTGAACAATGAGAAGTCTTGGCGAATTTTTATCGGTATTTCCTTTTTCGAGGGCGTGTTGAAGTGAGCGAAAGCGGGTGATTTCGAACTGGTGCTGTTCGTCGGCAACATGAATTGCCCGAATTAACCGGCGATCCGGAACAATAAGAAATAAAGGAATCGGCATTAGTTAGTAGTGAATAGTTAGTAGTGAATAGTTAGTAGTGAATAGTTAGTAGTGAATAGTTAGTAGTTTCGCAAGCGGATTATTGCCGCAATGGTATTACTCCGCTTGCGACACTATTCACTATTAACTCTCAATTATCCACTATCAACTATCCACTATCAACTACCTAAACTATCTATTCAAAAACTGGCGATTGATTTTTTTCTGACATTGGTTATACTGATTTTTGTGGGTGATAATTTGAGGCTGGGCAGAGTTTATGGATCGAGAGTTGGTTATAAAAGGGGCATTTGTTAAAATTAAGAATTACCAAAACCAAGCTGAACGGTGATGAAAAAACCGAAAAAACTCCGTGTTACATTCCGTAAGAACCGATCCAAACGAACTCGAATTGATGACTGGACACAACGTTTTGAGGAACACGGTTTTGAAGAGGAATCGGAAATATCTGTGGAACGGATTGGCGGTAAGAGTGAATTATCGCGTCGCCGAACGGTTATTGGCGAGTGGGTTGAATCTGGTGAGGAATATGGGTTTACGATTCTTCCTGAGTCGAGTAGTGGAGTGGTGTTATTTGGTCGGGTGTTATGTGTTCATGGGGCGAGTAGTGTTGTTCAGACGGACGATGGTCGGATATTCCAAAGTGTGACGCGCCGGATACTGAAGACAATGTCCACCGAGCAACGGCAACCGGTTGTGACGGGGGATCGGGTTCTTATTCGTCCTGTTGTGGGTGTTGTGTCTGGGGTGAACGAGGCGATGATTGAGCGGGTCGAACCGCGTCACGGAAGTATTTCGAGAGAAAGTAAACACCGGAAACATGTGATTGTTACCAATGTTGACCAGATACTGATTGTTGCCAGTGCCGACCAACCGGTGTTCAAACCCAATCTGATTGATCGGTTACTTTTGACGGCGGAACAAACCGGAGTGAAACCGATTATTTGTATTAATAAGATTGATCTGATTAATAAAACGGAGTTGCAACCGATTATTGGGGTGTATTCCCAAATGGGTTACAAGGTCATACTTCTGAGTGCGGAGACGGGTTTTGGGATGGAGCGGTTACGGCAACAACTCATTAATCGGGAAAGTGTGGTGACGGGTCAGAGTGGAGTGGGTAAATCGTCGCTTCTCAACATGATTGATCCGGCGTTAAATCTGCGGGTTGCCGATCTTGGCAGTACTCAAAAAGGGCAACACACAACAACAACAGCAGCATTACATCAGTTATCATTTGGAGGTTTTGTTGTGGACACACCGGGTTTGCGGGAATTTATGTTGTGGGATATTATACCGGAAGAAGTGTTTGGTTTATTCCGAGATTTGCGCCCGTATGAAAATCGTTGTCGATTCCCTGATTGTACGCATTCTCACGAAGATGATTGCGCGGTCAAAAACGCGGTTGCGGAAGGACGATTAGACCTCCGCCGCTATGAAAGTTACCTCACCATACGCTATAAGTAGTTGATAGTTGAGATTGGATAGTGGAGAGTTCGCACGCGGAGTAATACCATTTCGGCAGTAATTCCGCTTGCGACACTATCAACTATCCACTCTCAACTATCAACTTGCCACGCCCCTGTCGGGGTGAAAATCGAAAAAAACAAAAATGCCACTGATAGATTACAATTTAGGCAGGTTGGGTTGGTTCTATAAAAACTTTGTGAATACTGACAAATTTGTTTTGATATTTGAATATTCCTTTAAAAAATGCCGATTATAACGGTAATAAATATTTTTCTTCCAATCATCATAAATTAGTACTTATTGCTATACAGATATTGTGGGCTATGTCTAAACCAAGAAAACAATTCCGATATTTCCGGCTCGAAATGATTTTGGGTTTTCTAAGTCTTTTAGGCATACTGAGTTTGGTGTTCTTGTCCGGTTGCGGTTTACTCGAAAGCCGCAAAAAAACTCGCATCGAAGAGGTGCCACCCTATTACCAGCATGGTAAGATTAACTCCGAATTACGATCTTATCATGATCGTGAGTGTGAAAATATGACGAATCAGGTTCATATTGTTCGCAACCGCGAAATGGAACGACTCATTAAGTCGGGAGAAGAAGAACAACAAGAACAACAAGAACAACAACAACAACAACAAGAAAATGGCATCAAAACAACTCAAGAAAAAAAAGAAAAATTCTGGGATAAATTCAAAATTAATGATAAAAACTTCTTGAGAAGTGACGAAGCTGTCCGAATTAGTTCCAATCTTGACCGGTAATACTGATAAAATACTGATAATTTGGATAAGAACCGAACCCGCCCGCAGATTACGCTGAGGTTTGCGGATTTTCACGAAAACCGGAACGGTTGCTCCCAACGATCTGTTATGAGAAATGCCATATCGCGGAACGCCGGACAGTAATGGTATTGTAAAGATGAACGGCTTCGTTGAGCGGCAGAATACGGTAATCAATACCGCGCCGAAAAAGATACTCATGACATTTTTCGGAAAGAGCAATTTCACCCGCATTTGAGGAACCCAAAATAATCAAATCAACACCGCCATTCGTTGCTGTTTGAATATCTTTAAGCCGAAAACTATGAATATTTTTTTTCGGCAACTTTAATCTTGGTTGAATTGTTCCATCGGCAAGAATGAAAAAATCTTTGGTATAAGGTTCGTCTGCAATATAAATAACATTTTCTGCCATAAAACGGAGTTGGGGATATTTGGGGATAATTTGCTGTGTTTTCTTGAGAGGGTTGGAGCCGTTGATGCTCCGAACCAACGCAACCGCTCCCAAAACAACCGCATTATCTCCAAGTGAGGAAACAAGAATCCGGCGTTTACCCGCTACAGAAGGTAATTGATCATTCGCAACAACCGCATCAATAATCGGCATCATAAATTTCTGGCAGGCTTCAATAACACCGCCGCCAAGCAGAATCACTTCCGGATCAATCAAATGCCGGATGGTCAAACAGGCGTAACCAATAACCTGAGCGGCATATCGAACAATTGGAGTTACGACTTTATCGTTTGCTTTGAGAGCTTTGGCAATCGCACCGCTTTTGATAATATCGAGATTTCCTCCGTTTAATTCTGTAATCATTGATTTTGCACCGTGTTCAACTGCCTCACGGATAAATCGTTCCATAGCAGTGCGGCTTGCAAATGTTTCAAAACAACCGTAATTACCACATCCGCAACGAGGTAATTTCGGTAAATGGTTTTTGGAAGATTTTGTTCTTTGTTTATGTTTAGCTGTGGTGATATTATTTCGCCAATTTTCGCATGGTATTTGGGAAATAATATGACCGATTTCACCGGCTGCCTGACCTGCTCCGCTAAAAATACGGTTGTCGAAAACAATACCTGCACCAATACCGGTTCCAACAAAGATTCCCACACAGGATGAAACATGGCGTCCGCTTCCAAGCCAACATTCGCCAAGCGTTCCAAGATTACAATCGTTACCGATAGCAACCGGAACTCCAAACCGATTGTTCATAATCTGACCGAGTTCCACTCCGGAAAGATTCATATTTGGGGTTACGACAACCAATCCTGTTTCCTGTTGCACCACTCCGGGAACCGCAATTCCAATTCCGGCGATTTCATCAAGAGTGTGATTTTGCTCATGCAGTAGAATTTGGATAGATTCTTCGATGGCATTGAGAGTGATTTCGACAGAGCCGTTATGATCAGCAACGCTGCTAACGGAGCTGTTTTGAGCAGTTCCAGGACGCGGGGTTTCACAACGATGGTTGGCAAGCACCGAACCAAATTCAGTAATCAAAGAAGCCTGAATCTTTGTGCCGCCAACATCGACACCAATATAATGGTTTTTTCGAGAGTATAACTTTTTCATAAAATCATTTTAGCCTACTGTTTTCAAATTTACAAGAGTGCTGGATAGTGAATAGTTAATAGTTGATAGTGAATAGTGAATAGTTGCGCAAGCGGAGTAATACCGTTTTGGTAAATTAGGACGTTTGCGACACTATTCACTATTCACTCATAACTATTCACTCTCAACTATCCACTCTCCACTATCAACTCTCAACTATCAACTACGTTCAGGGCGTAGGAGAAAAAGATTCCACTGATAGATTACGACTTTTTTAAAGAATCCGCGCAACCTGCGGACTATTTATACAGAATTAACGGACTACTTAAATTCAGTATTCGAGTTGTTCGTTGATAAAATAGACAGTACGCTTTGTGTTCACAGTATGCTTTGTGTTCACAGTGCGGCTGGTAAAATGGTAAATAGGCGTCATAAATTGCCAAAATTGATCTTTTCTGATTTTCCGATTTTTGTTATGATGCCCCCATTCATTCTAATATCAATATATTATAACGCATAAGATATTATGCCATGTTTAGCATAATTTCTTTTTATTGTTTGGTTTGCGATTGTTTGATTTACAAATTTACTCCCATATAATGAATTTGTGATTAAAGGAGGATATTTATGGCTTTACTTGTTTCGCCTCAAAAAATTACGGAAATATTTGACCGTAATCTGTTTAATGAAATTCAATCTCTGACAGACCAATCCAAACATCTCGGATTTCTTTTACACAACGATTCACCTTGCTATGCTGAGTGGGATTTTCTCGAAAAAATCCATGAGTTTGTTCAGGAAAAAAACGGACAATTTATTTCGTTGGACATTCAGGATTTTGGTGAAGCGACCTTGTCGGGCGTGTTTTGTTCGGCGTTGGAAGATTCACAATCCGAACGAACTTTCCGCATTAATCTGCCAATGATATTAAAAAATAATCCCAAAACCGATTCACCATTCATTAACCGCGCCATCCTTTGGCAACGGCTTTGTGATCGTATTCTTGAAGACGAAACCAGTCAACGACCCACTATTTTGGTACTCGAAAACTTTGATTACGCCACTCCCAAAATGCAACACGATACGTCAAGATTGATTCGATTCCACATCACTCATCAGATTCCACGAACATTTATTCTTACGTTACATCAAGATCGTGTTCCATTTTTGGTGCAGGAGTTACGTGATTTGGTGGACGTATCCATTGAGATCAATACCTAAATTAAATGTACAAAACGATATGTTTAAGGGTTTGTCTCAATTATTTCAGAGCATTTGTTTTTAGTTGAAAGAATCAAAAATGAACACATCAAAAACAGAAAACCGCCAACAAACAATGAGAATATTAAGAAGATTTATTTGTTTTGGATTTATTATTTTACTGATTTGCGGATGTCGTGGAACTCAGGCGCGGCTGATGCGCAGCGGCGAATCCGACAATGTTGGCAGTGATCGGGCGGGAGCGGAAGTTTATAATCCGATGGTTCGGGAAGCGGTTGGTAAACTTCTTGCGCGTGCTGCCGGTGAACCGATTCAGCAAGTGACGTTCAACAACAGTATGATGCCGGTTCCGCTAAAACGGAAAGTGTGTTTTATCAGTTTGGAAAATGCCAGTGTTGAGGAACTTGGCGATTTCAAAGAACATATCAAAACGGCAATTCTTGAAAAAGTTTCAGAATCCGACCAATTTGAAATTGTTAGTGATCGGGCGGTAACTGCTGGTCTTCGTACACTTAGTTTACGTCCTGACGATTTGTTTATTGAAGAAAATATGCGGATGTTTACCGGAGCAATGGGACGAGGCGGAACTCCGGTTGATTATTTGCTTTTCGCGAAAATCACCTCTGGAACAACCGAAATCAATCGTGATATGCAACGCGATTACAAATTGTCCCTCGAACTTGTCAATACACAAACTTTTACGCAAATCATCGAATCAATGCCCATGAGAAAAGAATATAACCGTTCCGTCAAAGGAAAAATCGAAAATTGGTTCAAAAAATAAGTAATCTATCAGTGGAATTTTTTTTGAATTGGTTTACTGTTGGAAATTAAAAAGTAGGCATCTAAAAGGTAGGCGACCTTTCGCCGAAAGGTCGGTCGGCGTACTCGCCGACTTGACCCTGTTGACGGACGGAAAATTAAAAACCAACCGTTGCGACCTACCTTTGGAGTCCATTGGTAAACAAATTGACGAAGATTCCACTGATAGATTACAAAAACTTTAACCTGTAAAAAAACATGAGAACAAATTTTTTCAGATTGTTGGTTGCGGCGATTATTTTTGTTGCTGTATTTTTTCTTAACGTTGTAACTGCTGCGGCGCAAATCTCAAAACTGAACCCGATCACAAATCCGACTTTGGAGGAGTTACAGAAAAATTTTAAGAATCCGCCGCGTGATTTCAGTACCGGTCCGCTTTGGACTTGGAATGACCGATTAACCGATGAACAAGTTCGCGGAACACTTCGCGATCTCGCTCAACAACATGTCCGGCAAGTTTGGGTTCACCCAAGACCCGGTTTGATGACGCCTTACCTCTCCGACGAATGGTTCGCCCGTTGGAAAACCGCACTCGACGAAGCGCAAAAACTTGATATGAATGTCTGGATTTACGACGAAAATTCCTACCCAAGCGGTTTTGCCGGAGGACTTGTTCCTGAAGCATTGCCCGATTCACGCGGAATGGGATTGAAATTTGAGGAAGTTACGAAATTGGATCAGTTGGACAAAAATATCCGGTACGTTTTTTGCCCGCAAGATAATAATCAAGATAATAATAAAGATAACAATCAAGATAACAATATTTCGTATAAAAACATCACCGGCGAAACAAAAAATTCCGGTAAACTCGAACCATTGCCAAACGGCAAAAAATATCTGCTCGGAAAAGTTCAGTACACACCGCAAGGCGGTTGGTTCGGCGGAAAATGGTATGTTGATCTCTTGAAAAAAGGCGTTACGGAAAAATTTCTTGATATTACTCTTGATGCTTATAAAAACGTTCCCGAAATTCAAAAAGAATTCGGTAATCGTGTTCCCGGAATCTTCACCGATGAACCGCATCCAGCCGGTTCCTATGTCGGAACTTGGGTTACATGGAACGGCGAAATTCCTGATTTGTTTGAAAAACGTTTCGGTTATTCGTTGATCGACAATTTGCCGTCGTTGTCAAAAACGGTCGGCGACTGGAAAAAAGTTCGACATAATTATCATCAGTTGATTCTTGAGTTGTTTGCTGAACGTTGGGCGAAACCGTATTTTGAACGTTGCGAAAAATACGGTTTGGAATTTACGGGACATTATTGGGAACACGGCTGGCCCAACACATCGCATGGTCCCGATAATATGGCAATGTACATTTGGTCGCAACGTCCGGCAATTGATTTGCTGATGAATACGTATAACGATAAATCGCCAAACGCTCAATTCGGTAACGTCCGAAGTGTGAAGGAATTGGCGTCGGTTGCGAATCAGATGGGACATTCTCGTACACTTTCGGAAAATTACGGCGCGGGCGGTTGGGATATTCGTTTCGAAGACTTAAAACGGCTTGGTGATTGGTCTTACGCTTTGGGAGTCAACACGAACAACGAACATTTGTCTTACGTAACAATTAAAGGCGCACGAAAACGCGATCATCCGCAATCATTTTCGTATCACGCATCGTGGTTTGAAGGTTATCACATTCTGGCGGATTATTTTACACGATTATCGTACATGCTTTCACAAGGCCGGCAAGTGAATCGTATTGTTGTTATCGAACCGACAACAACCGCATGGATGTATCAAGGCGACCCGAAACTCAATGAAATCGGGCAATCATTCACCGATTTCGTCAACGCCCTCGAACACGCTCACGTCGAATATGACCTAGCGTCGGAAGATATTATTAAACGTTTCGGAAAAATTAAAGGCAAGGAATTTATCATCAATCAAGCAAAATATGATATGGTGATTATTCCGCCCAATACGGAAAATCTAAATAGTGAAACAGCCGAACTTTTATCGCTGTACCATAATAATGGCGGTAAATTGATTCTCGTTGAGACGGAACCGAATTTGTGTGACGGCGCATCTCCGAAAGATGCGAATGTGTTTAAGGTGTCTCATAAAAAAGTTACGAATAGAGACAGGAGACGCGGTGTAAAAGAAGGAACAACCCATTTTAAGTTCACAATACATTCCGTTAAGGACGCTGTTGAAATTGCAAAAGAACGAACCAACAAAGACGGTTTAACAATAACAACATATCCTTTAACAACAGAAGCAACCTATCGTGAAAAAGATGCTAAACATATTTTTCATCATCGACGTAGGTTTGCGGATGGTGAAGTGTTGTTTTTTTGTAACTCCAGTCAGACGGACGAAGCCCAAGTTTCCATTAAGCCAAACGAAAATTATCCCTTTTTTAAGTTTTGGTATTTTTGTTCTTTAGAAACGGGCGAAATGGTGAGAGCCGAAGAATGGGACAACTCAAGTTACAATTTTTCAATTCCTCTCTATCCATCCGGAAGCCTGTTATTAATCTTTTCGAATAAGGCAATAGGCGAACAAAATATGTGGCGAAGGAATATCGACTGGGATATGATTCGATCAATTTCGGAAACGAAAATTCGCCGTCTTGAGGACAATGTGTTGACATTGGATTATGTTGACGTGAAAGTCGGCAATGAAGAACGTCAAGACATTTACACGTGGGCGGCAAACCGTTTTGTGTTTCAAAAACACGGCATGGAGTCGGGCAATCCTTGGGATAGTCAGGTTCAGTTCAAAGACGAATTGATCACGAAAAAATTCCCCGAAAACAGCGGGTTTGAGGCAACTTATCATTTTACGTTGCAAGAATCGGTTCCGAAAAATCTTGCGGTTGTGATTGAACGTCCCGATTTGTACAGGATTTATTGCAACGATAAAGAAGTGCAAGCGATTCCGAATGCGTGGTGGCTTGATAAGGCATTCGGCAAGATTGATTTGTCCCAAGTTGCCAAAGTCGGCGAAAACAATGTTAAAATTGTTGCGCAACCGATGACGATTGAACACGAACTCGAACCGGCATATTTGCTCGGTGATTTTTCGCTTCAAAATTCTGAAAAGGGATTTACGGTTGTTCCTCCGCAGGATTTGTCCATGAATTTTCCGGACAGTAATAAGACTCTTAATCACAACGAGGAACCGGATCATGTTGCGTGGCTTTCGGCGGGAGTTGATTTTCGTTCTGATAAACCGGAATTGGTTGATCGTTCACCGACATTGGAATTTGATTTCGGTCGGGAACAAGAAATTGCGGCGATTCGGATTTGGAATTACAACGAGCGGAATCTGAAACAACGCGGAGTGAAAACGGTTGAGATTACCGGATTGGGCAAAATTGATTTACCGATTGGCGACGGTTCGGCTTATGAATTGCCGTTCAATTCGTCACAAAAATTCAAAACAATAACGTTCAAAATTCTCTCCAATCACAACGGCGCAACCTATCCGATTCGGGAAAACGAACAACCGAAAGACAATGGTTTTGTCGGACTTGCCGAAGTTCAATTTTGGACGAAGGAAAACAATGTACTTACCTTGATCAAAAATGTTCTGGTAAGAACATCAAGCGAGTTGGTGACTGATTCTCATGACCGCAAGGCGTCGTATCTTGCTGACGGCAGCGGTTTCAATGCGTTCAAACCGACATGGAATCAACAGGGTATGCCGTTTTATGCGGGTAAAGTTGAATATTCGCAGACATTTAATGTTGAAAAAATTGATTCGGCAAAAAATTATTTTGTAGGATTTCCGCTAACTCCGAAAGGTTTGAATTGGAGTGTTCATGGTTCGACGGTACAAATTATGGTCAATGGTCAATCGGCAGGATTTTTTATTTCTGCGAATCAGTCTATTGAAGTAACAAAATTATTGCGTGAAGGTAACAATGAAATTTCGATGATTGTTTACGGAACGCCGAAAAATTTGTTGGGACCACACCACGCCGGAGCAATGCGCGGACAAGCGTGGCCCAACGCCTTCCATCGCGCACCGGAACACCAACCAAGCGGCGCAAGTTACGACACTATTGGTTACGGATTATTTGAACCGTTTGTGTTAATTTCGTATTGACGATTGAGAACGATATTTCATGTAGTCATTTAATTGATGTTTTGTAATCTATCAGTGGAATTATTGTTTTTCCCATTAGCCCCGATAGGGGCGTCAGGATTATAACCCGCCCCAACGGGGTGGGTAAAAACTCCTCTTCAACCCAACGCCCTGAAAGGGCAATGGAATAGTTGAGAGTTGATAGTGGAGAGTGGATAGTTCGCAAGCGGATTACGACCAAAACGTTTTGAATCCGCGTGCGAACTCTCCACTATCAACTAAAAACCGACCTCATTTTCAC
>JAITBS010000076.1 GCA_031283515.1 Planctomycetaceae bacterium | reverse complement strand
ATCCGTTAGGTAACGATTACTGTCCAAAACGTAATTCAGAAAAAAATGAGCAAATTTTCGGACTTCAGGATCATTCGAATGCGGTTTTAACTCGGCAAATAAATCTTCTTCTAGTATTACCGAGCCGAAATTTTTACTCAATATCGTTTGCATTACTCGTAACGCAACATAAAGTTCAGGTACATCAGGATCGCGAGGTAAATCGCTTTTTCCCATCGAGCTTAACTCAAAAACAATCGCACGCTGATTGAGCAACAAGGAAGATTCTAATCCTTCAATCTGGAAAAACTCGTCGCGGAGTTCTACTGAACCCGTGTAAATTCCTTCGCCGTGATGAAATATTATCAAAATAATGGGAGGGAGTTTAAAATCTTTTGTGTAACGTTTTTCTTTTTTAGCAAGTTCAATTTCTGCGTCGATAATTTGTTTTTCGTAATTGAACAACTGACTCATAGGATGCGAATCATTGTAACTTTTATGTTCTATTACAAAATAGACCTTGATATGTTTATCTTTGGAATTTTTTATCGGTATTTCATACACCATATCGGCGCGAGATTCATTAAAAGATTCATCACGAAAACGACGAACCGATATTCGTAATTCTTTTATGTCTAATTGTTTTTGCAATGTCAACGGCAGCAAAAACATCATAAACGCACAAGCCACTTTTTTGAGCTGAAAAACCAATTCAAAAAATATGTCATGACTCACCAACGTCTTTGCAAACTGATTTTCTATTGATTCATCACAATTAGGTTGCTCAGCAGGAAACACAACAGGTTCTAAATTATTTTCTTGTTTTTTGTTCCTGCACCTGAAATTGAACCTTCGAAATGACTGATTATTCGTAACGAACCGATGGTACGCACTAACGGAGGAAAACCGCACACCGCAGAATATTTGTATCGAACCGGTGGTACGTTGGTTTACATCAATCGGGAATATCCGAGCGGTTTGTCGGAACAAGATTATCGCCGTTTACTTCTGAACAAAGAGATTTCCGCAACATTGTTTCAGGCTCGCCGACTTAACATGGACGTATATGTGAAAGGCAGGATTACGCACGCCGACCACAAAACCGTGTTGCTCAACGGTTGGCACCGTGTCATACCGAACACCGAACCGAGTGTCTCTGCCAATGGTCGTTTGATCGCAATGGGATTCATTGATTGAAATAAGAATGATATCGTGTGATAATCTTGTAGTGTTATCTTTCACACTCTTGAAATTTCGGCTTTTGTTTTTAATAAAATTATGAGATACAACTGAATTTTCAAGTGCAGTGAGTATAACGATGATTTTTTACACTCGATAAATGGTCTGATTTACTATTGAATCACCCGTTACTATTACCGTTGTCATACTCGTCATTGAGGTACATTAATAGTTGTTCTAAAGTGAACATTTCAATCGTGTTTTGTATCGAGATATGCCATAACTTATTTGTGATCAATCGTTTAACATCAATGCTCACTCCTAGTGCTTTGTTGATCTTTAATTTGGGGATATTGTGTTTTCCGATAAACCTGTTTGGTCAAGGTTACCTTTCTGTCTATGCCAAATTTTAAGATTAATAAAGCAATAGTGTCGCAATGCGGATTATTACCAAAACGGTATTACTTCCGCTTGCGACACTATCCACTATCCACTCTCAACTCTCAACTATCAACTCTCAACTAACCGTTGCCCTATCGGGGCTAATGGGAAAAACAAAAATTCCGCTGATAGATTACAAAAAATGTCGAAATTGGCGATGTTGAAAGGGATTTTGTAACTGTTGTCATTTACGGAGGAAGAAGAAGTTGACGAGTACCAGCCCTCCCAATACAGCGGCAATTCCCAATAAATTCTGACCAACTAAATGTAAGATTAAAGCGTTCCAACGCCGTTCCGATAAAAATTGTTGGTTCTCCGCGGCAAAGGCGGAAAAGGTTGTGAAACCGCCTAAAAAACCTGTTAAAAGAATTGCTTTCCATTCTGTTGAAAGAGTCCCGCAAGTAATCAATCCCGATATCATGCCGAATAGAAAACAACCAAGCATGTTGACAAGATAAGTTCCCCACGGATACGATGTTCCCCAAAGAACCGCCGCACCAAGACTCACTCCGTATCGTACAAGTGTTCCCGCCGCTCCCGCAATTCCAACTCCTAGCAAATGATAAATCATATTCATGGATGGTATTCAACTCATGATATTTAATTGGGGGTTTATTTAATTCACGGTTTTATTGTCCTAATTTGATGACAATTTTTTGTTCTTCACCACCGGGTAAAACAACATCCAAAGTAATTCCTTGTGAGAGATCACTCTCATTCCGTGCCGCAATATAAGCGTTACGGGTTGGAACTGTTTTGCCGTCAACCTTTGTAATTAGTGTTCCCACTCGGATTCCCGACTTTTCCGCCCGACCGCCGGGAATTATTGTAAGCACTACCAATCCTTGTCTGCCGTTCAGTTTGAGACGACTAAGAATAGACTCGGTTGCCTGAATAAGTAACAGATTCAATGTTGTATCGACATAAGATTGTACGGAATTGCCCAATATCGAACCGGCAAGTCCCGCAGACGGCGGTAACGGTTTCATGTCAACTACAATTTTATAACGTTTACCATTCCGAATAAAAATAATTTCATGTTCTTCTCCAAGTTTTGCTCGTTCGGTTAGTCGTTGAAGTTGGTAAACGGCGTTGATGGGTTGATTGTCGAAGGCGAGAATAACATCATCTTCTTTAAGTCCTGCTTCTTCTGCCGGAGAATTTTGAATCGGATATTCAACAAGAACACCTACTCGTTGTTTCAATGCCAGACGTTGAATTTCCCATGGTGTGAGTGGTTTTGTGATTACTCCGAGCCAGGCGCGTTCGACTTTTCCTTTGGTTATAATTTGTTGCGCAACCCATTGGGCGTTGTTTGAGGGTAATGCAAAACCGATTCCTTGATTGGTTCCGGTTTTTGAAAGAATTGCGGTATTAATTCCGATTATTTCGCCTTTCAGGTTGATGAGCGGACCGCCGGAATTACCGGGGTTGATTGCGGCGTCGGTTTGCAGAAACTCTGTCCGTTGAACTTGTTTGAGTAGCCGCCCTTTGGCACTGATAATACCGGCACTGACAGTGGAATCCAGTTCGAACGGATTCCCAATCGCCAACACCCAGTCGCCTATCTCCATAGCATCACTGTTACCAAAAACAGCATAAGGTAATTCATCGGTTTCGGGAACATCAAGCCAAATAACCGCAAGATCGGTTTCGGGATCATGCCGATATTTTTTGGCGTAATACTTCCGGCCATCCGGCAATTCCACTTCGATTTCTCGGGCACGAGTGATAACATGGTTGTTGGTCAAAACAATCCCTTTCGGATCGATCAAAATACCTGTTCCAGAACTATCACCCGGATTTCGTTGACCGGATAATGTTTTTAAAGCAGGAATTTGCATTTGCATTGCTTCGCGGTCTTCTGTGGTTTGTAGATGAGAAATCACTTTAACAGTTGCCGGAATGACTTGTTCTGAAGCATTGCGAAACGCAGCGGAAAGTTCTGAGGCTCGTTGTTGTACTCTGCCGGACGAATCTTGCACTCCGTTGGACAATGGTTGTACCGCTCCAGACAATACAGAACGCTCTTCATTATCCTGACCCAAAATAAAAGAATGAGCCAAAAATAAAAACAGAATCATCATAAATGAAACCGTTTTATGTCTTATAATCCAAGTCATATTCACAAAACAGAACGCAAAAGGATGTGTAAAAATACACATTATACATTATCTTATTATTATGGCAACTTCTGAGAACTTCGGTAAAAGATTATTGTAATCTATCAGTGGAATATTTTGAATTTGTTTACAGTTGGAAATTACAAGGTAGGCAACTAACAGGTAGGCAACTAACAGGTAGGCGACCTTTCGGCGAAACGTTGACTACCTTTGGAGTTCCATTGCTAAACAAGTTGACAAAGATTCCACTGAATATATTACGGAATTTTTAAAAATCGAATTTTCAAGTGTAATGAGTATAACAGGTTTGCGAAAATTATTCGTAAACAAACATTGCGGTTGCTTTTGCCGATTTATTTGTAACAACACGTAACCAATAAGAATCAACATTTATATTGAGTTTTACTGTTTGCTGCGGTTCAACCGGAACGCGTTGCCACAACGTCCACGTTCCATCGCCGCAAACATCCAATTCAACACGAAACTCAATCGTTTCGTCTGAATCGTGCGAAAATTCACCCCGTTTTTTATCGTAACCAGTCATCAAATACGGATCAGATGGAATATCGGCTTTGACTTCGGTGTTGTTCCAAACTCCACCGGTTCCGCAAGGTTTGCCAAGTTCCCAAAGATCATCAATCACACCACACCAAACAGCACATTGACCATCATCACTTTTGATAACATGTGGATTGTCGTGCAAATTGTCAGTTGCAGCGTTTGACGACAATCCACTCAACACCAACATTCCACGATATGATGCATAATCCTTAATTCGATACGGATGCGACGCAATGGGACGGATTTTTTGTACACCACCGGAATTTTCGGCAGGAAGTTCGTAAAATGTTCCGTGTGCGTGGAACAAATCGCGTTCCGTTGAAACTTCACGGCAAATACGTTCAACACCAAGTTGTCCTGATTTATCGCGTTGCAAGTCGCCTTTAGGAAAACGCCAACGACCTTTTTCGTCAATGAGCAACACGGAAACATCATCGTATTGTAACACTCCAATAGGAATTTCCGCATGAGATTTTGTCCACGACAAACCATTGGGATCATCCTGTTTTTTCAACGTTAAACTGCCGTCAAGATCGTAAACACCAAGTTCACCGTTTTCATTTTGCGCAACAAGCCGGAGCGTTTTGAAATCTCCACCGCGAGCCAGCATGACACCGCCATTGACTTTTTCTTCATTAAGTTGAGCAAGCCCTTCGAATTTCTTATTGGGTTCGGCAGTTCGTTGATCATGGTCACGATAATGAAACATCGCAGTAATTCCTGTAACATCCTTGTCTGTTTTCAAACGAACCCATATACCGGAAATCTCTTTTTCAAATGTGACAAAAACTCCTTCGTAACCGGCAGGAACCGAATAAATCTTGTACGGATTCCAATGACCGTTTCCTTTTTCATCAATTTCAAGAGTTACAGCAACCGGTTCACTGTTGTCATGACGCAAAAAGAGTTGACGATGTTCGTAACCGCTAAAAAGATATGGTTCGGAATAGTCGTTTGCTTTGATATTATCGTGAATCCAACAGCCGCCGTGTCCGATTTTTGTACCGAAACTGTCAAGTTGTTCCGGTTTGAGAAACCAGAGATTCGACTGAGAACGTCCCGGTCCGGCAAGATTGCCTTTAACATGACGTTTATTCGTAAATTCAGACTTCGCCGAATCGTCGCAACCGCAAACAATATGGTCATTCCATCGGCAAAAATCACCGATCACTTTCAAATAAGTACTTCGCGGTTCGATTCCGGCGGAATTTTCCGGTGTCAATGTTTTGGGAAAACGCCAAAACATTCCGTGCATCGTCATCAACAGTGAATCTTCTCCGATATTGCGAATCCTTGGCCATTCTGTATGCCAACCGTGAGCACCGTCATAGGAGTGAGACGCTTTCGGTAACCGGTACGCAGTCCATTGACCTTTATGAAGTACCATAAGAATAAGCGAACGATAATCCCAGCCGATACTCCAAATCGGATCGGTTGCAGTATTTTCGTTGCCGTAAATTCCGCCGGGACCGGTTACTTCGGTGAATTGGTTACGCCGGACGAGTTGCCAATCGCCGCCGGTTTCGGGATTCCATTCGGCGAGAGCACCGCTGTTGGTGGTCGGATCAGTTAAAACCCGTTTATCCTGATCACCGTTGTTGGCGTAAACAATACGTCCTTGTCCGGCATAGGAACCTTTACCGTGATAACCGAGCAACTGTGATTTCAATGTCGAAAGAAACGTTTCGTCAGTGTAATCTTTTTTAATACTATTTCCGTCACGAATTAAACCTTTGACGGCAAGCGTATTGACATCGACTTCATACAATCCTTCTTCCATTGTTGTGAAATAGACTTTGTTCACCGGATCAGTCAAATGTCGTGTGGTTGCGGTTAAACGACCGGGCATGACTTTAGGCGAAACAACCCGAACATGATGTTGCTCGTCAATCAAATACGCCCCGATAATGAGTTGTTTTGATTCCTGATGAATTAAACGATTGGCGTGTGTTCCGCCGACGGATTCTGTACGAATAATCTGCCGAAGTTCGGGAGTAATTTCGTACAACTTGTCACTGGAGCCATGCGGTGAATGAGGACCGTAAGTGATTGCCCAAAGCCGATCCGCCCAGAAAACAACCGCTCCGGTTCCGCATTCCGCTTCGTCATTGAACATCGCCAAATGAGGATAAATCCCCGAAACCTGTTTCGGTTCTTCCGCAAAAGAATAGGTACAAAAACAAAAAAGCAAAATAACAATAACAATCATTTGAAATAAATGTTTCATTTTCAATTCGTTGGGTAAGTAGTTAATTTGGTGGTTGTGTTTCCGTATCAGGAAAATCGGACAAATTGAAATCAACATTTTGTTTTTTTCCTGTTTCAATAACATATCGGAAACTGCCATTTTTGGCTGAACTTGGAATTTTGTAGGGACAAGGGTTTGGCGGTTGATTTTCCGGCGGCGGATTGGGATCATTCCAATTGATGAATACCGCATATTCGCCGGGAACAACTCCGTATTTTTTGCTGTTTACTAACGAAAGCGAGAATTTCCCTTGCTCATTTGTTTTACCAAAAGCGGCTTCCGGCGTCAATGCGGTATCGGTAACTGGTTGCAAAAGAACGGTGATGTCTTTCAAACCTTTACCGTCCAACGTTACTGTTCCGGAAACTTCTGTTCTTCGATCTCCACAACCGGACAAAACAAGGAAAATGAAAATAAAAAACAACGTGATATTTTTGTGCATAGTAAATGTAATGGATAAAAGGGTTTAAGGTTTATGGAAAAGACACATTTTCACCGTCGGCGATAGCGCAAAGTCTGCCCCAAACGCCAATGTTCGGAACTCCTCCGCTACTACCGCCGCCAACATTGATAGTAAATGAAACAAACCGAACCGAAGCATCGCCAACTGTAACATTCATTCCTCCCGTGTGATAAGAAGCGGCAGCCCTAGCGCAATTATGGGCATCACTGGTTGGATCTTCCGTACTGATTGTCGCCATACATGTTGCAAAATCATTTCCGATAAAAGTGGCTGCTCTTGGAGCCATGTTGTAGGTATGATTTCTTGGAACACTTGCCCAAAACGTATTTCGACGCAAATCAACTGCTTCGTCGCTACCGGAACGAGCCTGTTTGATAAAGTGCCGTTCAACGAAAATGGCGGTATTCGATGTTCCGTCAGTCAAAGAGGCAAACGATTCCCAAATTTTCATACCGTTTCGCGGGTCAGTAGAAGATGATTGATATGTTGACACTGCATGAAATACGCCACGCAAATTGATATAATTGTCCCAACCATTGTCATCCCAATAGAAATTAGCATTAGCTGCGGGTGCTGTATTGTCGCAATTGATTCCTGCAACACCGCGATAGGAAGTGGTGTATTGTTCCCAATGAGGAGTGTAATCGGTAATCCATTCTTCTGTACTGGGAATCTGCAATGTTCCTGCTCCTGTATCACTGGGACATTCGTAAATGTTCATCCGCAATGTTGTAATTTCCCGATTCAATCCGGGCGGATAATTTGTTGCATCGTTATTGGCAAGTGAAGTTCGTGGATTGTATTTTTCGAAAATAGCCGTTTGTTCCATAAACGGTAAAATCGAGAGTCCCCATACTGTTCTAAATGCCCAAAGAGAATTGGTGTTATTACTGACTTTAATAGCCCCGGGCGGAAACATTTGATGAATATCATGGTAATTGTGGCTGGCAACTCCCAACTGTTTCATCTTGTTGGAACACTGCATCCGTCTTGCCGCCTCGCGTGCTGCCTGAACCGCCGGCAACAGAAGAGCAATTAGCACGCCGATAATCGCAATTACCACAAGAAGTTCGACGAGAGTAAAACCGAACCGTGAAAGAATTTGTAAAGGGTTTGTAGAAAAGAGTTTAGAACAAGAACACGCTCTGTTCTCCGTTCTTAACCTTATAATATATCATACCCCCCCCCCCCTGCTTTCCTTGCTTATCCATTTTAACATCGAGATTTTTTGCAAAAAAATTCCCAAAAACACAACAAAACATCTCATTAGATTTTCCATTGTCTGACTCCTTTTAAAAAGTTGGGTTAAAATTCTTACGATTTGTTCACCGCAAGATAGTACGGTATAAAAACATATCGTAATTGAATGGTTTCACAGTTTACTTGAAATTCTTCAGATTGTCAATTACTTATAAATTTTTTTACGTTTTGGCAAAACCGAAATTTTAATGAGTGATGAAAATCTTACTTATTTTTGATTTCACCATCAAAGTGTATATCGGAAGGCAACTTAGTATCAACTTCTTTGACCGATTCAAGGAGTTCTTTCAGGATCATTTTCGTATCGATTTTATCCATTCGTGCCTTATAACCGAGTAAAAGACGGTGGTTAAGGACTGGAGCCGCAACAAAACGGACATCTTCAAATCCGGCAGAAGGACGACCCGCAATAAATGCAGCAGTTCGGGCAGCTTCCGCAATGGCAATTGCTGCGCGAGGCGACGCACCAAAATTCACGTAATCCCGAATAATCGGCGGCGCATCAGGAGAATTAGGATGTGTCGCCGAAACAAGCCTTGCAATGTAAGCCGCAACCGCAACCGGTAAAAAAATCCGCTCAAGTAATTCAAAAATCTGTTGCAGCGATTCTGTATTGAAAATAGTTTGCGGCTCCGGCGGAATTCCGTGACGGCGTGATGTAATAATGTCCTGCAACACATTGACCGCCGGCATTTCAACCTGCAATTTGAACAAAAAACGGTCTAATTGAGCTTCCGGTAATGGATAGGTTCCTTCGAGTTCAATCGGATTTTGCGATGCAAGAACAAAAAAAGGATTGGGAAGCGGTCGGGTTTGACCAAGCAGTGTGACACAATGTTCTTGCATCGCTTCGAGTAATGCCGACTGCGTTTTGGGTGAAGCACGGTTAATTTCGTCTGCAAGCAAAATATTGGTAAAAACAGGACCGGGTTGGAATACCATTTCACGGTGACGGTTTTCCGCTTCCTGAAGAATATTTGTTCCCAAAATATCGCTCGGCATCAAGTCCGGTGTAAATTGAACACGGTTAAATGTCAACCCAAAAAGAGTACCAAGTGCTTTGATGAGTGCGGTTTTTCCGACACCGGGAACGCCTTCGAGTAATATATGTCCCCGACTTAGAATACCAATGACCACCAGACGATGTAACTCCAAACGCCCAAGAAGAATATGGTTAAGGTCACAAAGAAGTCCATTGATTTGGTCAACCGATGGTTTTATTTCAGACGGAGTTAAAAGTGGGGTGGTATCGTTCATAATTTTAACACCGAGAATTTTATTTCAAATTTTAAGAAAGAGAAAAACAAAATAAAGTTGGGAAACAGATTAAAACTTAAAACGAATAAGCAGTTTTTAAGGCATTGTGAACAACAGATGTGATTTGTTTTCGGGTGCACGGTTTGGGTAAAACGGAAAACGCAAAAAGTTCTTTAGCCGCTTTGATAATCATTTCATCCAACGCCGCCGATAAGAGGATACAAGGTAATTTCGGTTTAATTTCGTGAACCAACCGAAGTGTTTCAAGACCGTCAATACGCGGCATGTGCACGTCAAGCAATACCACATGAACCGGTTCCGTTTTGACGATTTCAAAGGCTTCTAAACCATCTTCCGCCAAAAAGGTTCGAAATCCTTCCGGCTCCAAAACATCCCGCAACGTCTCGCGGAAACCGACATCGTCGTCTGTAATTAAGAGGGTTGGGAAAAGCATTGCCGAAAATAAAAATGGAAAATGACACCAATAAAAATTTTTAACGAATATTCTTTCCCTAAAAGTAATATGCCTAAAATCATACCTAAAAATGCTTTAACCGTCAACAGCAAAAAATTTTTTCTTGTTCGTGAAGTAATATAATAAAAAATTCCGTACTAGGCAATATGTTTCGAAAGAACACTGTCTATTTCGACCAATTGGATCGGAAGAATCTTCCTCCAAATTACGATATTTCGCCTAATTGGTATCAAGGAATATTTTCCGCACATCTTGCCTTATTACGTCAACAGATGCTCACTTCGTAATCATTTTATCGGCAAAATCAATTGTATGGGCATTTTTATTCACACAATTTTGTGAAAATATGATGTTTAAGAAGATTTTGGCGTTTTCATAACCTACATTAAACATAACGGCAACGGTTAAAGAATGTAATTTTTTTTATAATATTTCAGTGGAATTTTTATTTGAATCGTATTGATTCAAGAGAGCGTAAAGGTTGAGTTGTTGGCGTACTGCCGGCAGTGAATCGGATTAACAATGATGACAATTAGAGTTGTTTCAGTTTTTGGTTTCCGATTTCTGTCTGTAAACAAGATCAACTCAGTTATTTACGGACATTTTACGGACTGAATAATTACATTTTTTAATTTCTTTCAACCGGTAGCCGGAGAGACAATCACCTTTTGACACACTTTGATTTGTAACCGCAACCTTGTTGGTTTGCGATCCTGTTGACAATCTGAAATTTTAACCGTCATCCTAATTATTATTACAATGGGTTTCCTTAAACAATTTTATCGTAATATTTTACGAAACAGTTCTCTGGTCCTACCGCACGACGAATTTGAAAGACTTTCAAAATTGGAGATTGAATCCCATTTATCTACCGTAACGTACGGTAATTTTACTTTGACCGGAGCGGTTCATCCGTCGTTTGATCTTTGTATTGTTCCTGAACAAGGTTATAAACATGATTGGTATCGGGATGATTTTAATCGGGCTTCGATTCCGGTTCTTATTGTTTCAGTTTCTGCGGAACAACTTTTTGACACATTTATTGATCTTCTTGATCCGCTTGGTGATACAGTTGATGTGGTGTTGGAAACGAGTCATCAACGAAACGGGAGTTATCACACGGATCTTTATCGTGAAGAAATTGATCTTCCGATTCTGAAGAGTTTTTTATACGATTTTGAAGACATGTTACTGAATGACGGTTGTACTGGGATTGCCGTACTGAATCCGTCCATTCCGGTCGAAGTACAATTTGATGAACATAAAATGTTAATCGTTTATGCCGAAAACCTTCGGAAATTCGAATCTATCCTGAAACAACACCGCATTCCTAAAAATGAGACGATACGCTTTTTAACCGAAGCGGAACATATCCATTCAACACGGAATGAATATCTCAAACGTTTCAACGAACTTCAAATCACGCTTGGTATTGATGAAGAATGTCCGGTAATACTTTGATTGAGTTAATAGTTATGAGTGAATAGTGAATAGTATGCGTATTATTTACCGAAACGTTTTTAGTCCGCAGATTACACAGATTTTCGCAGGATTTTGAAAAAAGTTTGTAATATTTCAGTAGAATTTTTGTTTTTTCTATTAGCCCCGATAGGGGCTTTAGGATTATAACCCGCCCCAACGGGGTGGGTAAAAATTCCTTGCGAAACAACGCCCTGAAAGGGCAACGGGAATAGTTGAGAGTTGATAGTGGAGAGTGGATAGTTCGCAAGCGGATTACGACCAAAACGTTTTGAATCCGCGAACGAACTATCAACTCTCCACTATCAACTAACCACCGCCCTTTCAGGGCTGCCTATTGCTGTTAGCTACAAAAATTCCACTGATATATTACGAATTTCTTTACTCTCTCTGTGAACTCCGTGTCCTCTGTGGTTAATAAAAATAGACCGTTACACAATTAGTTATTACTCAAGTAATTGTAACTATTTATTTACGGTTATCTGTATTTTTTGCGGATAAAAACAATTCTTTAATTTTATGGATAGTTTCATTGAGTCCGGCTTGGTCGTCAACATTTTGTTGTAGGAACTGATCAATGATTGGTTTCATTTTAATGGCGTAATCGATTTCAGGATTACTTCCGGTGCGGTAGGCGCCGATGGAAATTAAATCTTCGTTATCGCGATAGACGCCGATTAGTTTTCGCAACAACCGTGCTGCTTTCAGATGATCAGGGTCACAGATGTCCGGCATCAACCGTGAAATACTTTCAATCGGATCAATTGCCGGATAATATCCTCGTGTACTTAATTTTCGTGACAGCCAGATATGTCCGTCAAGTAATCCGCGTACGGTATCGCCGATGGGATCATTTTGGTCATCTCCTTCGACCAACACGGTGAAAAACGCGGTGATGGTTCCTGTTACGGAACGTCCGGCTCTTTCGACCAATTTGGGTAACATCGCAAAGACTGACGGCGGATAACCTTTTGTTGTTGGCGGTTCTCCGGCGGCGAGTCCGATTTCACGTTGTGCCATTGCGAATCGGGTTAGCGAATCCATCATGACCAACACATTTTTGCCTTGATCGCGGAAATATTCTGCAATTGCCATAGCGGTCATAGGAGCGCGAACACGCATCAATGCCGGTTCGTTTGAGGTGGCGACGACCACAACACTTTTTTTCAAACCGTCAATACCCAAATCGCGTTCGATAAAATCGTTTAATTCGCGTCCGCGTTCACCGATCAATCCGATTACAATAATATCGGCATTGGTATAACGGGCGATCATACCGAGTGTAACACTTTTTCCGACACCGGAACCGGCGAAAATTCCTAGTCGTTGTCCGCATCCGCAAGTCAACATTCCGTCAATAGCGCGAATACCTGTTGCGAGAATAGAATTGATACGTGGTCGGGAGCTGGCGGTTGGCGGTTTATTATCGAACAGAATCCGATCTTCGAGAACCGGCAAGGGCAAACCGTCAACAGGTTTTCCTTCGGCATTGAGAACACGTCCCAACAAATTTTTACCAACACGAAGCCATGGTAATGTTTTGGTGAGTTGAATTCGGTTCCCGCGTCGAACACCGGTGATATCGCTGTACGGATAAAGAATGGTGAGATCATCTTTGAAGCCGATAACTTCAGCGACAAGCGGTTCACCGCCGGGTCGGTCAATTTCCGCAACACTTCCCACCGGACTCGGAAAACCTGCCGCTGCAATTGTCATTCCGTGTGTCTGAACAACCGTTCCCACAAGCCGTACCGGCATAATCTTTTGAATATGATCATCGAGATTTTTCATATTATTTTATTAACTGTTCGACTACTTCGTTCAAATAGTCCGCAGATTTTCGCAAATTTTGTTAAAAAAATTTATTGAAATTGATATTGAATAAAATCTTCGTATTTTTCGTCTGTTCTCTTTTTATCTGTTTCGTAATTATTGCAAAAATAATCCCTAAAAATCTGTATAATTTACGGACTAAAAATAGATAAGTACATTATTATACGTATATTTATTTGAACAGATTAGTTAGGACGTTTTTTCTTTATAAAATGCGGTGGCTTCTTGATGAATTTTTTTGATAGTTTTATCGTCCCACAAATTACGTTGCCATTCGGTGTAATCGAATTGATCTTTTAGAATACTGTTGATAAAACGTTCCGTATTTAACGCGCCTAAATGTTCTACCAAAATATTCATTGCCTCCGCGCGTAATGCCGTTTCAGATTGAAAATCTGGTTTCATAAACGAGTCTCCATTCAAGTAAAAATTTGTAACTATTCTGTAGGCAACGTTAAATTTTTTTAATTTTCTGCGATGTTAATATTTGGCATTGAATCTATAATTTTTATGCTTTCGATATTTAGTGTAACTATTTATTTGATTGTAATTATTGGGTGGAATTTTGTTTTTCTGGGATGAATTGCCAGTTTCGTTTTGTGGCGTAATCTCTTAATATTTTTGCGGCGTCTTTTTGTGATTTTTTGGGTTTGCCGGAAAAATCTATGACAGTATGTTCCGGTTGATTTTCCAATGGGTCTGGATGAACCGGTA
>JAITBS010000035.1 GCA_031283515.1 Planctomycetaceae bacterium | reverse complement strand
AAACGGTATTATTCCGCTTGCGGCATAACCTCATTTTCACCTAATTTTTCCGAACAAAACAACCTCAGTAGCAAAAGAGATCATAAAACAACAACCTCATTACCTCATTACCTCATTGTTCCTTTTAATCTGGTAATGAGGTTTGTGTGTGTGTTGAATTAGGTGAAAATGAGTTTTTTTGGAAAAAAAGCGAAAAACAAGACAAAAGCCCTGTTGACATCCGATGTTGATTTGTGTATAAATTTGATTCGTTTAAACTGGTATTACGTGTTATTTACCCTATTGTCACGGTAAGCGAATAACGGTTATGTCAAAGAAACCTTACAAAATAAGGAGTCTGCAATGGAAAATGTATTGAAATGTTTGGCTGTGTTTTTTGGGTATTTTCTGGTGAAAATACCGATGTTAAAATGGATAATCCAGGAAAAGCAGGGGGGGGGGGCGCTATGTAGTGGAGAATTGAGAACGGATAATGGAAAGTGTTCGCATTCTAAACGTTTTCCTGTAAATTTCTTAAAACTCCTTCATTCTTCACCGTTCGGCTTTACGTTGGTCGAACTTCTTGTGGTCATCGCAATCATCGGTGTTTTGATTGCACTTCTCTTGCCGGCAGTTCAAGCCGCCCGTGAGGCGGCAAGACGTTCACAATGCACCAATAACGTCAAACAACTCGCGTTGGCATTCCAAAATTTCCACGACACAAACAAGCGGTTTCCAGCTGGAGGTTATGACCCGATTTGGCGCGTCTATAAACAAAAAGACGCACCAACTCAACCACTCGGTAATACACACATGTATAACTTCCTAACGTTGGTTCTTCCGTTCATCGAACAACAAGCGGTGTACGATTCCATTCACTCCAAATGTCAGGAAAAAGCGAATACTTCAGCAACAGCCAATGCCGACAACGCAGACGGAGCCACATTTCAAAATTTTGATATTGTCGCATTCCGTTGTCCATCCGATCTTTACGCCAAATTATTTACCGGTAACTTAACCCGAACAAGTTATCACGGTTGTTTGGGCGATACGCTCAGTCGGTGGGATAGTTGGTGTGTTGCCACCACCTCTCCAGTATATACCGAAGGAAACAAAGTTGAATTTTCGCCACATGGAGTTCTTGTTCGGTATGACTATAAAGTCATGGATATGGGGGAAGTTACCGATGGAACTTCCAACACAATTATTCTTTCCGAATCGCTTGCCGCAAGAAATCAGGATACGGAGGATAAGTACAAAATTGCGGTTGCGGCACTCTCCAAAGCCGAAGCCTCAACCTTCACGCCTCAAGATTGTTTGAACCTGAAAGGTAACGACGGCGACCTCAAACAACATAGCGGTGCCGATGTCGGACGCGGTAGAAAAGGAGTTCGTTGGGCTTCCGTTCAAAACGGTTATTCCGGCTTTCACACAATTCTCCCGCCCAATTCACCGTCATGCGCTTTTCGTGATACTGCTCCGCATAATTTTGCCCTTGAAGATATTGGGATGATTTCCGCAAGCAGTAATCATAGCGGCGGTGTTGTCGGTGGTCTGCTTGATGGTTCCGTTCGTTTCATTTCCGAAACAATTGATTGCGGTGATTTGTCCCAAATCATAATGCCAAGCCATTCGGGTAAATCTGTTTATGGCGTTTGGGGCGCAGCCGGAAGTATTGCCGGTTCCGAATCCAAACCCCTGCCGTAAATCCGCGTCTATTCAGAACCGTGAGCGGCAGGGGAATTGTTCAACAAAGAACGGTTAAATAGAACCGTTCTTCGTTGAAACAAAAATAGCAGACGGACTTCTGAATAGAACGCTAAAGTATTTTAGTTTCTCGTTTCATTTTTTTATTTTCACCATGTTTTTAAGGAGATAATCCATGAAAATCCAAAGTTACTATTTTTTGAGCAAAAAAGGTTTTACTCTTGTGGAGTTGCTGGTTGTTATTGCTATTATCGGTGTTTTGATTGCGATGTTGTTGCCGGCGGTTCAGGCAGCAAGAGAAGCGGCAAGACGTTCGCAATGCGTCAATAACCTGAAACAGTTATCGCTGGCAATTCACAATTTTCACGACACCAACACGTTTCTGCCAGCCGCCGGTTATTCGAAACATTTTATGGTAGCACCGAATGAATCGGAAGGAAAAACTCCGCTGGATAATACGGTTGGTATCCGGCGGGAAATCAGTTATCTGACGCAAATTCTTCCGTACATCGAACAACAATCTGTTTATGAAGGAGCATTGGAAGACGCCAAAATCGGACTCGGCGATCCCGATGGTACAAACCGTGCTTATCGCGGTCCAGGAATCGGACAATATGCCGACTCGACAGGAGCACAACAAAAAACTCCTTGGAATGCCAAGATCGGAATGTTCCTTTGTCCTTCGTCACGGAACAGAACAATCGCCGACAATTTCCCGGGTTTGACCAGTTACCATTGCAATCGTGGTGATTTATGGGTTTATTGGGATTGGTACACTGTTGCCCGCAGTCCATTTGTTATGCACGCATCGGGAATTATGTTTGGTTTTGAAGGGATTCCCGATGGTTTGAGTAACACCGTTTTCCTTTCGGAAATGTGTATCGGTGACAATAAAGTATCACAATTCATTCGAGGAGGAATCGGTAATCCCGCAACAAATTCGGACAATAATAAAATGTCGCCGGTAAGTGTTTGTATGGATATTCGCGGCAGCGACGGAGAATTTAATACAACCGCTAAAAAAACGGCAACCACTGGTCGTTATTGGGGAAGTGTCAGTTGGAATCGCGCAACGTTATTCTTTACGATTTTACCGCCCAATGCGCCGTCCTGCGGTTATCAGGACAATGATGAGGCGAAAGTGTTGACAACACCGAGTAGTTTTCATGCCGGCGGTGTCAATGTTGCGTTGGGCGACGCTTCGGTAAAATTTTTTTCCGAAACAATTAACACAACAAACCTTGATTACACGATTGCCAACGGAGTGGATGGTTTTCCTACTGGCGGAACCGGTGATTTGAAAAATTATACGGGACCAGCAATTTACGGTGTTTGGAGTCAACTCGGAACACGTGCAGGCAGTGAAAATGCGGCGGCGCCGTAATTCCATAACTGTTTTTTTCGTTTTTTCGTTTTTTCGTTCACTATTTGTTTTCACATAATCAATTACAATTCAAGGAGATTCCTATGAAACGAACCCTTTTTCCTGCTTTTACTTTAGTTGAATTACTTGTGGTCATTGCGATTATTGGCGTTTTAATTGCGTTGTTGCTGCCGGCAGTTCAAGCCGCCCGCGAAGCCGCAAGACGTTCGCAATGTCTGAACAACACCAAACAACTCGGTTTGGCGTTCCACAACTTTCACGCAGCACAAAACCGTTTTCCAGCCGGTTCCCGTGATCCGATTTGGATGAGTTACAAAAAAGCAAGTAACTCGACTCAAACTATCGGCAATGTCAACATCATTGGATTTCTGATGACGTTGGCACCGTTTTACGAACAACAAGCGATTTATGACGCCGTCTCTGCGGAATGTTCCAAATATGCGGCAATGAATCCCGACCCTAGCGATTACAATGCCGTTCATCCGGGAAATGGAGTAGTTTATCGTGAAGCGGTCATCGTTAATTTGCGTTGCCCGTCGGATGCCAACGCTTTTGTGAAAGGTGCCGATCTTGCCCGAACAAGTTATCACGGCTGTTGGGGCGATTTGATTTGTCAACACGAGGATCAATTTGTACGGGGAGTTTTGGCTCGCGGAGATTATATCAAAATCGATTCCGGCTCCATTACCGATGGAACCAGCAACACGATTGCAGTTTCCGAATCACTTTGCGGTCTTTACAATGATCTCAATGAACCAAAATATAAAATCGGTGTTGTTCAACTTGCCTCTTCGACATTCACGCCCAAAGATTGTCTCGACCAAAAAGGAAACAGCGACGAAGTAATCGCTGCGGCGATGTCAATGACTTACGGGAAAAAAGGTTGCCGTTGGGCGTCGGGACAAATGGGATATTCCGGTTTTCAAACGATTTTGCCGCCCAATTCGCTTTCCTGCGCCACCAATGGAACCTCAACAGGAAATACTTGGATAGTGGAATATAAAGGTGTTCATTCGACCAGCAGTTACCATAGCGGCGGAGTTGTTGTCGGAATGCTCGACGGTTCCAGCCGGTTTGTTTCCGACAGCATTGATTGCGGTAACGATTTCACTCAAAATCCGGCACTCACCTTTTCCAAAAAATCACCATTCGGCGTTTGGGGTGCCGCCGGAACAATTAACGGCGCAGAATCAGTAAAATTACCGTAATAAAAACAGCAAACAAATATCTCGCCATTGAGATTGAGTAAGATACGGATTTTCTCAGTAAATTTAATTTTTTTTTCAATTAAGACAACTTGTAAATGGATAACTGGTAATCCGTATCTTCATAAAAATTTCACTAAAATATTACGAAATTCCCATTATTTTCTCCGCCCCTACTCAAATGGTCGTTATTTGGTTATAATTTGGACGTAAACCGGCTGGTTTAACAAACCGGTCAAATAATTAACCAATAACATATTAAGGAGAATTTCATGAGCATCGAAAAATCGAAATTGCCATATAAAATTGCTGATATAAACCTTGCAGAATGGGGTAGGAAAGAAATACAACTCGCCGAAAATGAAATGCCGGGACTTATGGCTCTGCGGAAAAAATATGCGGCAACTAAACCATTGCAAGGAGCAAGAATCGCCGGTTGTCTTCACATGACGATTCAAACCGCAGTTCTCATCGAAACTTTAACAACATTGGGAGCGAAAGTAACATGGAGCAGTTGCAACAAGTTTTCCACTCAAGATCACGCCGCCGCCGCAATTGCCGCTACCGGAGTTCCCGTTTACGCCTGGAAAGGTGAAACCGACGCCGATTTCGATTGGTGTATCGAACAAACCATCATCTTTCCCGACGGTAAACCACTCAACCTGATTCTCGATGACGGCGGTGATTTAACCGCACTGCTCCATCAATCGGAATACGCCGAAATTATTAAAAATGTCAAAGGACTTTCCGAAGAAACAACCACCGGAGTACATCGTCTTTATCAGATGTTCGCCAAAGGACAACTCAAAGTTCCGGCAATCAATGTAAATGATTCCGTAACCAAAAGCAAATTCGATAACCTCTACGGTTGCCGTGAATCGCTTGCCGACGGTATCAAACGAGCTACCGATGTAATGATTGCCGGAAAAGTAGTTGTGGTTTGCGGTTACGGTGATGTCGGCAAAGGTTGCGCCCACTCAATGCGCTCTTACGGCGCCAGAACAATCGTAACCGAAATCGACCCGATCTGCGCTCTCCAAGCCGCAATGGAAGGCTTTCAAGTCATGACAATGGATGAAGCAGCACCCATCGGCAATGTCTTCGTAACAACAACCGGTTGCTGCGACATCATTATGACCAAACACATGGAGCAAATGAAAAATGACGCCATCGTTTGCAATATCGGACACTTTGATGTTGAAATTGATGTGGACGGTCTGGAAAAATATCCGGGTATTAAAAAAGTTCAAATCAAACCGTTGGTTGATCGATATACTTTTCCAAAAGGTAATTCAATTCTCTTATTGGCAGAAGGCAGACTCGTTAATTTGGGTTGTGCAACAGGGCATCCGTCTTTTGTTATGTCCAACTCCTTTACAAATCAGACCTTAGCTCAAATCGCCCTTTGGACGGAAACAGAAAAATATCCGATTGGTGTTCACGTTTTACCAAAACTTCTCGACGAAGAAGTTGCCCGATTGCATCTCGAACAAATCGGTGCAAAATTGACGAAGTTGACTCCTAAACAAGCCGAATATCTCGGAATTTCTGTTGAAGGTCCCTTCAAACCGGAATTTTATCGATACTAAAACCAAATTGAACCACAAATAAAAAATTAGTAACATTAGGATTTTTGGCAATGGCATTTTCCGAATCACCGACCAAATTTGAACTTGCTCATCCGCATGATTTGTTGGCACGGCGTTTTCTTATCGACAACGAATTAATGGCGAATATGCTGGAACACTATGACACTACGGGTTTGGTTCAGTTGCTCGATCTTCACGTGTTGCAATGTGAATCTCCGGTTACAATAGATTACACGTTACAGGAAGTAATCGGCGATTTACGTTTTTCCACAAAGTTCAAAAACGGTGTATTCTCTAAAGTGTTCCTGTTTTTTGAGCATCAATCGAAAAAGATTCGGTCATTTTCTTTTGATTGTTTGCGCAAAATTTTGAAATTTTATGAAGATTGTACCGCCGATCCGCAAAACGCTCTTACCGAAGACGGCAAATTGCCCTACCCGCTTGTTGTTGTACTTTATCACGGTGAGACTTCCTGGGGTAAGTTGTTACAGATAAGAGATTTGATCGCAGTACCGTCGGGAGTGAATAGCTATGTGCTATGGTTTCCGGTCATAATGATTGATTTGTCGAAAATTCGGCACGAAGAATTGCAAGGGCATCCGGCATTGATTGCACTGTTTGATACGCTACAATCATATTCGTCGGGTAATTTAGCGGAGAGTTTTGACCGTATCATCGGACATCTTGTTCCCGTCAAAAACGATTCAAGATGTTACGGATGGGCAAACTCATTAACACGTCACTTTCTGTCAACGACTAAATCCGATAAAGAAGTCGCATTCAGAACAGTTTCAAAAATTTTCAACCAAACGGAGGCTAAAAAAATGGTCATGTCCACATTAGAAGAATTGTACGTTCAAGGTAAAGAGGAAGGTAAAGAGGAAGGTAGAGAAAAAGGTAGAGAAGAAGGTAAAGAGGAAGGTGAGGTTAATCGCGGTATCAAGGATGTTCTTAGGATACTTAGTCTACGTTTCAAAAGAGTGCCGCAATCAATTTCACGGGCAGTCAATTTATACAAGGATCCAATTGCGTTGGATTCGCTTTTAGAACACGCGGCAACTTGTAAAACATTGACTGAATTTGAACAAGACCTTGCACACCGTTGAGAATATTTTCCGTAATGGTTTGTTCTTTTGTAGTAAAGAAGTCGCATTCAGAACAGTTTCAAAAATTTTCAACCAAACGGAGGCTAAAAAAATGGTCATGTCCACATTAGAAGAATTGTACGTTCAAGGTAAAGAGGAAGGTAAAAAGGAAGGTAAAGAGGAAGGTAAAGAGGAAGGTAAAAAGGAAGGCAAAGAGGAAGGTGAGGTTAATCGCGGTATCAAGGATGTTCTTAGGATACTTAATCTGCGTTTCAAAAGAGTGCCGCAATCAATTTCACGGGCAGTCAATTTATACAAGGATCCAATCGCATTGGATTCGCTTTTAGAACACGCGGCAACTTGTAAAACATTGACTGAATTTGAACAAGACCTTGCACACCGTTGAGATGTTTTGATGATATACGTTTTGTCACGATAATATTTCACAATTTATATTTGCCAATAGAATTGGCTTAATAAAAACAATGAGTTCCATTCTTTTTGCACAGATTCCTCCATTCCAACAGATTTTTGTTATAGGAACAATTATTTTGGGCGGATTGTTTCTTGTTATTCTTGGTCTGGCGTTTTTCTTTTACGGTTCACTTTGGTTTCAGGCGTTTATGTCGCGTGCGCAAGTGAGTATGGCGAGTTTGATTAGTATGAGTCTGATGAAAATCCGTTCGCGGGTCATTGTTCAGGCGAAGATCATGGCGAAACAATCCGGTTTACCGATTTCGGGACCGATGGGAATTACAACCCGTCGTCTTGTTGCGCATTATCTTGCTGGAGGCAATGTTCCTAATGTGATTCGGGCGTTGATTGCGGCTCATCGGGCATCGCTTGATCTTAATTTTGATCAGGCGGCGGCGATTGATCTTGCGGGTCGTGATGTATTGGATGCGGTTCGTACTTGTGTGAATCCTAAAGTGATTGTTTGTCCTGATGTTCATAAATCAGAACGTTCCACACTGAGTGCGATTGCGAAAAATGGTGTTGAACTTTGTGTTCGTGCTCAGGTGACGGTGCGAACCAATCTTGAACAACTGATTGGCGGCGCAACAGAAGAAACAATTATTGCCCGTATTGGTGAAGGAATTATTACGGCAATTGGTTCTGCCGACACTCATTTTGAGGTGATGGAAAATCCGGACAGTATTTCAAAAGCGGTGATTGCGCGGGGACTGGATTCACAAACGGCGTTTCGGATTGTATCGATTGATATTGCAGACATTGATGTTGGTCAAAACATTGGGGCAAGACTTCAGGCGGATCAGGCGGAAGCGGATACACGAGTTGCCCGTGCCAAAGCCGAAGAACGTCGAGCGCAGGCATTGGCGCAAGAACAAGAGATGAAAGCGAAAGTGGCGGAAAACCGATCCCATGTCATCAAAGCCGAAGCAACCGTACCGCGTTCGCTCGCCGAAGCATTTCGGAAACAAAAAATCTGTACAACATAATTTAAGAAAAATCGTTGATTACAGCGAATGTTGTGAAATGACGGGTATTAACTTCTTTGATTTTATTATTCGTACAAGATTAGATCGGAATTATTTTGTTGTGAGGCACCTGTTGTTGAACGACCGGATTCGACAATCGTTTTCAGGCGGGCGAACATTTTAGTAACTATTTCCGGTTTTGTTTCGGCAATATTGTTTTTTTCTGACGGATCATTTACCAGATTATAAAGTTCGTAAGGCGGTATTGTTTTCTCTTGTAACTGTTTTCATTCGGTATTGGCGGGGACAATAAGTTTAAATGCCCCTTCACGAATAGATACAAAATTTTTGGGACTTAGATAAATCAAATCAATTCTGTTCGTTTAGATTTTGCTTTATTATCGAGAAGAAGTGATAAAAAACCGACACTGTCTTCTGCTGTATTATCAGGAATTTTATAACCGGATATTTTTTATTGGGTTTAATTTTCTGCGGAACATGCAAACGGTATTTAATTTCTGAATTTTCGTACTTCCCGCCGGTGTATTGAAATGACCGTTCTTCGAAACAATAAACGAGAACCGGATGCGGTGTTTTCTCCGCTCCCTTTGTACGATTATCTTCCATTTTGACCAGTTCCCGAATTTGCTCTGTTGTAAAGTTAAGAAGGTCATCTTGGGATTTGACGCCATAAATACCTATTGATGTTTCCACTTTTTTCGGCGGAACAGATTCCGGTATAACCGTAGCGTCCGCTCTGAACATTGTTGGAATACAAACGAGTAACAACAAAAACATAATTGTAATTTATCAGTGGAATTATTATTTTTACGCATTGTTCTGTTCCTCCTCGTCCTGAAAGAGCAGGATAGAGTGGAGAGTGGAGAGTTGAGGGTGGATAGTTGATAGTGCCGCAAGCGGAGTTATAATTATTGTGGTTTGAGATTCCGCTTGCGAACACTCTCCACTATCAACTCTCCACTATCAACTCTCCACTAACCCATGTCTCATGTTTTAATTCTTCGTGCTCCCGGAACCAATGCCGATCAGGAAACTGCTTATGCTTTTCAACTGGCAGGGGCAACATCGGTTGAGATTCTTCATATCAACAGTATTTTAGAAACACCAACCATTTTAGATCGTGCCAATATTCTTTGTATTCCGGGCGGATTTAGTTTTGGTGATGATATTGCGGCAGGGAAAATCTTTGCTTTGAAAATTAAAAATCACTTGACCGACTTATTGAGACAATTTTATAACGACGACAAACTGATTCTTGGAATTTGTAATGGTTTCCAAGTTCTTTTAAAATCGGGGCTTTTGCTTGAAGAGGATTCCGAAGGTTCTATTGCGACCTTAACATGGAATCTTTCTGTTCGTTATATTGACCGTTGGGTTCATCTCCGAACAGAAAAAAGCAATTCTGTTTTTTTGCGCGGTATTGAATCAATGTATTTACCAATTGCTCATGCAGAAGGTCGATTCGTATTGCGTGACAATGTAACGCAGCCTCTTCAACAACTTGCACTTCGCTATGATTCGGAGGAAAACCCTAATGGTTCGATATTGGATGTTGCTGGAGTTTGTGATGTTTCGGGACGGATATTCGGTTTGATGCCTCACCCCGAACGCCATGTCGATTACACTCAACATCCCAATTGGACTCGGAAATCGCCAAACAATGCTCGTAAACATCACGGCGATGGACTGGCAATATTCCAAAACGCCGTTTCGTATTTTCAATAAACGGAAGATGTTTTATACTTCACCTTGTCCTAAATTCGTTTTTGATATATTCATCACACTTGACAATTTGATGTTCGTTTTTTGGCAGGATAAACTGATTTTGACGGGCTCAACAGATTGACAGGATTTTGAATAAAAGAAACGAAATTGCCGTTTTCAATAATCTCTGAAATCTGCTGTAAAGTCGATTGCATGTTGAAATGGTCAACACCGCCGACTATCGCTTGTGCAAGCTGCTTGGTTTTGTCTTGAACTCTATGAGAAGAAGACTTAAAAAGCTGCACAGACTTCGGTGCAAAAGATTCAGTCTTAACAGAAGGTAATGTAGTCTTCTTAGTGAAAAGGTCAAAGTTGACCTTGTTCGATAATAGTGTTGCCATTAGATAGTGTAGGTGAAAATGAGTAATCTCCTACGCACTAATTATATCTGGGCTGTATTCGTATTGACCGGCGATAAATTAAACACTACACTATGGCATATACAGGTGAGCAACATTGCTCTAACCACTAAACCTGTAACCTAATGGAGGTGAACTATGAAAAAAGCTATAGAAAGTTACACAGTTGACGGCATGGAAATTAAAA
>JAITBS010000018.1 GCA_031283515.1 Planctomycetaceae bacterium | reverse complement strand
CACGGTATTAACAGAAACGCAAGTTACTACCTCGAAACTCCAACCGTAGTAAGTTATACATCATTATGGGCAAGTTGGTCCAGTGCGCCGAATGAACCGCCAACCGGTATTAGACCATTAAAACCAGGTGATCCAGATGCACTAATACTTGGTGGACTTGTAAATGGAAATCAATCTCCGGGAATTATGTGGATTGCTAATGTAGCTGCACCACCTATCATTGGAGGCGGACAAATTGCACTTAATCAATTGGTCAATGGTACTTATCAACGATACATTGAAGGTACCACAACTCCGGTAGAAAAGGCAAGTTACACAAATGGAAATAATATATTAGATGACACTTTTCCATATTACAATCCTGTTTCTGTACAATATACGTTGATTAACGGTGATTCACCAGGAGTAGAATTAAATCGAACATCGTCATCTCCTTATAATAAATATACCGCTAATTTTTCATTTCAGACTTATCTGATCTATAAGCCTGTTGGTGCCGTTACAATATGGGTTACATTAAGTATAATCAATTGGAGCTGGAACGCTGTAGCAATGCATCAATATAACACACAAGGCAATCAGTGGAAATGGGAAGCGTCTGGAAATACCGCAAGCGGTAGCAGTACATTAACAACTATTCTACCAACATGGAGTGATAATATTGCACACTACCATAAATGGATAACAATTTAATTAAAATTGGAGACTATTATGAAAACATTAATATTTTGTTTATTTATGGTTTTAGTTATTATGACATGGAATGTGAACACTTATGCAGAGGGAGAAGGACTGATTGAAACTCGCCCTTATCAGTACTATGTACATCTTGCAGCACATGGTGATTACTCAAAATTGAAACAAATTATCCGTTCTGCTAAAAATGAATATTTTCGCGGAGAACCAATCATGATTGCTTTTTCGATAAGGAATGATTCAAAAGATATTGTACATATCCATAATATTTTACCGGCATATAAGAGTATTTTTCTTTGGAAAATGATTAATTCTCGTCAGGAAACTGTCCAATATACCACTGTCGGTAAAGAGGTTGTCTTGAAAATGGAAAAAGAGAAAGATATTGGGTTTTCTGTTGCAAGTTACAACGGAAAGCATTTTTATAAATTACAACCGGAAGAAGAAATACTACTTAGTAATTCTATCGAACTTACCTACATTTTTGATTTGTCGTTACCCGATGAGTATCAACTAACTTGCCCTCAAATCAATTTCATGGATAATCAGAAATACGATCCGCCGTTACTGTCGAACACACTAACATTTCGTATTCTAGATATTCCATTTAATCGTAACGAAAGCACGGGTCGATCTGTTAGTCGCAGGATAATGAATATTGTTTCGTTTGCTAATCCGCCGCGCGGCAAGGAAATTTTTGAACAAAAAGAAGAACCGAAAAATATCTTTTATAACCCCGACACAGACATCAAAGAAACTATAGACATTTCACCGTACACTTACTTCCTCCAACGTGCAGAAAAGAAATGAAACAAAATCTATGTGAAACTAGTAAAGAAAAAAATAGTAATAAAAATAAACAGTGAAAAAGGAGAAGAATACCATGACAATTAAACAGTCAATATTATTAAGTATTATTGTGATATTTTTTATCATAACAACAATACGGCAAATTTGTATTGCTCAGGAATCACCAATTTCCTATAAGAAACCAACTACAGATTTTCGTCAGCTGACGAACCATGAATTAGCCCTGTATTATTATGAACAAGAAAAAATTATCAGAACAAAAATATCGCCGGTTTACACACTTGAAGAATATAAGAAATCAGCGACGAAGGCGATTTATGAGATATTAAAAAAGAAATGAAAATCCCGCCAATGTAACCTTTCGCTGAAAGATCACCTACCTCTTGATTATTAACGTAAAGAATTGTCGCCCAAATTTCAAAACAATCAGAAAAACAACTCCTGTTTTATCGCAAGAAAAAGCAGGAATTACATAAACGTTAATTACACAAAACTTAACTTTAACACACAAGGAGGACTATATGTTTAGAACTTAAAATCCGTTAAATCGGCGGTAAATTAAAGTTTCCGAAATAACTTTGTAATCAATCCCCCAAAATCCCCCAAAATTTTGAAACAACCCCCAAAGACGAACATCCTTATTGTTAGACCGGAATGTCCGGTTTTAACTAATCGAAACTAAAAATTCCAACTTAAAGAAGGAAAACAAACAATGAAACAGAACCTGTTAAAACATATAATATCAGCGTTATTGCTGACACTTATTTTTGTTGCCGAAAATACGGTGTATTCCGGCAATATCCCCGAACCGAAATTCGGAGAATACACGGTTGGCGATGATTATTTTCTCGCCAATTACACTCAACTCATTGAGTATTGGGACAAACTGGCAAAAGAATCCGACCGTATCAAAATTGTTGAGATTGGAACAACACCGGAAGGTCGCAGTATGAAAATTGCGATCATCACCTCGCCGGAAAATCACAAAAATCTGAAACGTTATCAGGAGATTTCCGTACGTCTCGCCAAAGCCGAAGGTCTGACCGACGACGAAGCCCATAAATTGGCTGCGGAAGGAAAAACGGTTGTCTGGATCGACGGCGGGTTACACGCTACCGAAACCGTAAACGCTCAAGCTCTTTTTATTGAGGCTTACGATCTTGTCAGCCGTGATGATCCTGAAACGTTACGGATTCTCGATAATGTTATTCTGTTACTTGTTCCCGCCAATCCGGACGGAATGGATTTGGTGTCGGATTGGTACATGAAAGAAAGTGATCCGAAAAAACGTAATTTGTCCATTCCGCGTTTGTATCAAAAATACGTGGGACATGACAATAACCGTGATTCTTATATTGCCAACCAAATTGAAACAGAACTCATCAACCGGCAAATGTATATCGAATGGATTCCGCAAATTATGTGGAATCAGCATCAAAGCGGTCCTGCCGGTGCAGTGCTTTTCATGTCTCCATTCCGTGACCCTTTCAATTACAATAATGATCCGTTGGTTTTTATTGGTATTGATTTGGTCGGTGCAGCGATTCATCACCGTTATCTCGCCGAAGGAAAACCGGGGGCGGTAATGCGTAACGCAGCATCTTACTCCACATGGTTCAACGGCGGTGATCGGACAACAACCGGTTTTCATAACCAGATCGGGCTTTTATCGGAAATCATCGGTAATCCGACACCTATTAGTGTTCCGCTAATTTCGTCAAAACTACTTCCCGCCGGTGATCAACCTCTTCCGATTGGTCCCAAACAGGAATGGCATTTTCGCCAAAGTATTGATTACATTATTACCGGTGAACGTGCGATTCTTGATCTTGCCGCCAAATTGCGTGAAGATTTTTTATTCCGAATTTATCAGGCGGGAAAAAATTCGATTGAACGCGGCAGTCAGGATTATTGGACATTAACACCGAAACGTGTTGCGGTTTTGGAATCCGAATATGCAAAATATCTTGAAACACAACGAAGAAGAGACTCCAATTCTCAGCCGCCGTTGGATGTTCGCGGTCGAAGCCGCGGTATTCCTTATGAATTTTGGGAAAAACTGCGGACTCCCGAAACCCGTGATCCGCGAGGTTACATTATTCCTGCAAATCAACCGGATTTTCTAACAGCAACAAAATTTGTCAACGCTCTTTTGAAAGCCGGTGTCGATGTGCATCGTGCAACAAAGGAATTTGAAGTTACGGGAAAAAATTATCCGGCAGGTTCTTACGTGATCAAAGCGGCACAGGCATTCCGACCGCATTTGCGTGACATGCTCGAACCGCAGGATCATCCGAATGATTTACAATACCCGAGTGGTCCGCCCAAAGCACCTTACGATGTTGCCGGATATACATTAGCGTTTCAGATGGGTGTACAGTTTGACCGTATTCTGGACGGGTTCGACGGACCTTTTGAAAAAATATCGGGATTGCTCAAACCGCCGGTCGGCAAAATTGCAGAAACGGAAAACCCAGTCGGTTATTTGCTGAGTCATCAGGTAAACGATTCCTTCGTCGGTACAACTCAATTGCTTGGAAACGGTGAAGAGGTTTACTGGTTAGCTGCTCCGTTAAACGTTAACGATAAAACATATCCGGTTGGTACGATTTATATTCCAGCGAAATCTTCAACTCGTCAGTCATTACAAAAACTCTCTGAAGAACTGGGATTGAATTTTGATACATTGACCGCAAAACCTCAAGGGAACGCTTTCAAACTTCGTTCGGTACGAGTTGGATTATGGGATCGTTACGGCGGTTCGATGGATTCCGGTTGGATACGCTGGTTGTTTGAACAGGCGTTTCCGTTTCCTGCATTCGAAGTGGTCTATGCTCCCGAACTGGATGCCGGAAATCTGAAAAGCAAATACGATGTCTTGATTCTTCCGTCGGGAGCAACTCCGCAAGGTGATTTCCGTCAAGGTTCGGTGAGCCGTAACATTAACGAACCCGCTTCGGAAACTCCGCCAAACGCACCTCGTCAAGGTTCGGTGAGCCGTAATATTAACGAACCCGTTTCGGCAACTCCACAAAACGCACCCCGTCAAGGCAACTTCGCTTCGAACAATGTTCCCGAAGAATATAAAAACCGTATCGGAAATGTCACCAAAGATAAAACCGTACCGCAGTTACGTCAATTTGTCGAGGAAGGCGGTGTTTTAGTTACAATCGGCAGTTCGACGGGATTGGCGCAACAGTTAGGTTTACCGGTTACGGATGCTTTAACTGAAATCACACCGGATGGTAACGGAAAAAGATTTTCCTCCGACAAATTTTATATTCCCGGTTCGGTGTTACGTACCAAAGTGGACAACACAACACCGGTGGCTTATGGAATTACGGAAGACTTGGATATTCTGTACCGAAATAGCCCCGTATTTCGACTGCTGCCCGACGCCAAACTCAAAGGTGTCCATGCGGTGGCGTGGTTCCCAAACGCCGAACCGTTACGAAGCGGTTGGGCGTGGGGACAACATTACCTGGACGGCAGTACAACAGTCGTTGAAGCAAATTTCGGAAAGGGCAAAGTCTTGCTCTTCGGTCCCGAAATTACGTTTCGAGGTCAGCCGCATGCATCCTTCAACTTTCTGTTCAACAGCATTTATTACGCCGGTGCAACACTCACAGAATTGAGTGAATAGTGAGTAGTGGAGAGTTGATAGTGGAGAGTGGAGTAATAAGGTTTTGGCAGTAATCCGCTTGTAAACAACCTCATTTCAACCTCATTTTCCGAACAAAACAACCTCAGTAGCAAAATGATAATAACACAACAACCTCATTACCTCATTCTTTTATGAAACAAATGAGGTAATGAGGTTGGTTTTGTGTGTATTCTTTGGGCTACTGAGGTTGTTTTGTTGTGGAAATTAGGTGAAAATGAGGTTTGTTGGTCACAAGCGGATTATTACCAAAACGTTTTAATCAATACTCCGCTTGCGAACTATTCCCTATTCCTTTTCTCCATCCCTATCTAATTAATGAGTTCCCGAACTTCTTCGCTCCAGGGACCGCTTTGGATTCTTGGGTTGATCCATGCGGCTTGAATACGAATATGTTTCCCTTCTTCCGCATCAGTGAAGATTAAAATGTAATGCAATTTGGTGGAAACAACCGTTTGCCATTGTGTTTCACCTTCGACCAGATATTTCAAGACGAAACCGGCATATTTTCCGTCTTTGAGACGTTCGGTAGGGTGTCCGTGTTGCAGGGTTGAAACGTAAACGGTTACGTCGTGGTGTTGCCCGACAACCGCCGTCAACACCGGTGCTTCAGTCGGAATCGGAATCGGTTGATGAGCGTGAGGATGTCGCGGGCGAAGTCCCATTGACTCAATCGCTTCATCGGGACTGTTTGTATTTCCTTCAAGCGTATTGACATACGTTGAAAGGAACGATTTCAACGCCGAAAACGCTGCATCTTTAATTTTGACGGAGGCGCGGTTTCGTAATTCTTTATCGGCGTTATTTTCGTAGGCGGTAGTTGCATCGGAAAGCAATTCGTAAAATTGGTCTAGGAGATTCTGATCCAAGTCCCATGTGGGGGCATTTTCCGAACAATCGCGGTAAATTGTTTTTGCCCAAGCGATAAATTCGGCGTCTTTGATGGGCATGTAACTGTTTCTGTGAGCCATTGTTGTGTTCCTTATTGAATAAGGGTGAAACGAAACGGGTAAATGTTTTATTGTCGTTTTCAGTATAACATTTGTCCGAAAAAAAGCAACAACAAACGACGGGACGTCAGCAACAAACGATTACCAACGCCAAACGAACAAGAATCAGTGCGTACCGGAAGGCAATCGGTATGTACCGGAAGGCAATCGGTGCGTACCGGAAGGCAATCGGTACGTACCGAAAAATCAATCGGTACGTACCGGAAAGCAATCGGTACGCACCGGAAAGTAATCGGTACGCACCGGAAAGTAATCGGTACATACCGAAAGGTAATCAGTACGCACTGAAAAGCGGTCGGTACGCACCGAAAAGCAAACGGTATGCACGGAAAAGCGGTTTTTGTTCTCAAATTAGGTGTCATGATGCGGTTTTTTATGGGGAATTTATCCGCAGATTACGCAGAGGGACGCGGATAAATAAAAGGTAATATATCAGTGGAATTTTTATTTTTCTTTCGTCCTGAAAGGACAACATGAGTCAGCCTTACCCAACGGGTAGGGTTAAAGTTACCGCCAACAAGATTGCCCTGAAAGGGCAGGATATTAGTTGATAGTGGAGAGTTGATAGCGGAGAGTGCCGCAAAGCGGAGTAATACCGTTTTGATAGTAATCCGCTTGCGGCACTATCAACTATCCGCTCTCAACTATCAACTATCAAACGGAAGATATTTGTAGGCGTTTCCGGTATTGAGCAGCAACACGGTTTCATTGTCGGCGATCCATCCTGATTGACTCAGTATTTTGAAGGCGTGCCAAAGAGCTGCTCCTTCGGGAGCCCAGAGCGAACCTTCCCGCAACGCAATCTCGCGTAACGACTCAAGAATCGCCGAATCATTAACACTCACCGAATTGCCCTGACTTTCACGAAGCACTTTCAGAATAACCTTGTCCGCATAAGGTTTCGGAACTCGTAATCCGTTGGCTATCGTAATCCCTTTGTCTTTGAATGTTGACGACGATTCGTTGTTCTGAAACGCAAGGTGAATCCCATTACAAGAATCACTCTGAACCGCAACCATTCGCGGACGTTTGCCATGAATCCAACCGAGTTGCTCCAATTCGCGGAACGCCTTCCAAATACCAATAAGTCCCGTACCGCCACCCGTAGGATAAAGAATCACATCAGGAAGAACCCAACCAAATTGTTCGGCAATCTCATAACCCATCGTTTTTTTACCCTCCAAACGATAAGGCTCTTTCAACGTGGAAACATCAAACCAACCGTGTACCGCAGCCTCCGTGTTCGATAACTTACCGCAATCACTAATATTGCCGTTCACCTCCCGAAGTTCCGCACCAAAAAAAAGAACTTCCGTTTTGAAAGCGTTCGGAGTTTGTTTCGGCATGTAAATATGGGCTTTGATCCCCGCTTTAGCCGAATACGCCGCCAATGCCCCGCCGGCATTGCCCGCCGTCGGAATTACCGTTTCACGAACCCCAAGCTCTTTCGCTTTGGAAACCGCAGCACTCAACCCACGCGCCTTAAACGAACAGGTCGGATTCAACGATTCGTCCTTGTAAAAAACATGAGGTTGACCAATTCGTTTGCCGGTTGCTTCGCCGGTTACTTCGCCGATTGCTTTGCCGGTTGCTTCGCCGGTTGCTTTGCCGAAACTGTTCAACGGAATAATCGGCGTAAAACCTTCGCCAAGTGTTACTATATTTTCGGAATCATACACCGGCAAAAATTCCCGATATCGCCACATTGTTGCGGGACGACGTTGTAATTCCTCTTTGGTTAAGGTGTTCGCGGTAAAATCGTATTGAGCCGACAAAATCGACTTACAATCCTCATTCCGGCAAACAGTTTGCAATTCCTCTGCGGAATATTCGGCTCCACACGCAACACATTCTAAATGCGTTAACAAACTACCGTTATTTTTACTCATAAATTTGTCCTATAGATATTCGACCCAAAGGGTCTGTTTACTACTGCAATGGTTCTATGGTTATAATTCCACAAATTCCACATGCGGCACTATTCACGCATAACTATTAACTATCTAACTATCAATTATAAAGTTTGGTCTCGACAAAAACAGATAAAGAGTATATACTTTTTGTAATATTACTATTTTTTTAAACGGAACAATTTGTATTGTTATTTAAAAATTATTGAGGGAACGTATTTTTTATATGAAAGAGAATCATTACGGTTTTGGACCTTGGGAATACCGTCATGTTTGCAAGGGGTGTGGTCATGCAGTGAAGCCTCCGAAAAATAAAACTCCCTGTAGCCGTTGCGGCGGTGATTTCGGACCAAAAACGTCCATGCGGAAATTTTATCTCGAACCAGAGAAACCCTTTGAAATTGTTGATGTAGAATACATTGCGGAACCAACATCGTGGGAGTCCGTTAAAATGTTTTTTGGATTTTATGTCGAACCGCGTATCGAAATTCGGAAAGAAAAAAAACGCGGACAAAGACGTTGGCGATGGCAAACCCATACAGAAGTTGAAGAAGAATCCGGTATTATCCGGCACGAAGAATTTTTTGATGACGAAGGTTCAAACGGATAATTCATGGAAGGTCAGCATTACGGGAATCAGACAGTACCTAAAAAATTCCGTCAACGATTTGATTGGGATTCTTCAGGTAAACTCTTAGTTTACAGTGTGGTCGTTGGTTTTCTGACCGGTTTTCTGGCAGTGTCGGTTTACAGCGGCTCTCAATATCTGACACATTCCGTCACCGATATTTTTTCATCAGCAGGAATAGTTTTTCCAACACCAAACGATTATACCGTCTCAACAGGATTGTTACCGGGTCAAGCCTATCAGAATGTTCTGCGAAAAGATATTTATTTTAATTGTATTATTCTTCCGCGATATTGGATTTTGATTCTTTTAATTCCTTCGTTTGGCGGTTTGCTTTGTGGTTTTCTTGTTTGGTCGTTTGCACCGGAAGCGGTTGGGGAAAGCACGGACAGTGTGATACGGTCATTCCATTGCCGCAACGGAATTTTGCGAAACCGTCTTCCGATAATCAAAACACTGGCGAGTTTTCTGACACTTGGTTCGGGCGGCTCTGCCGGTTGGGAAGGACCGACAACACTTCTTGGTGCAGGAGCGGCGAGTTCGTTGGCTCAATCGCTGCGGTTGAATGTTCCGGATCGGCGGATTCTGCTTCTTGCAGGAGCAGCAGGAGGAATAGGCGCGATTTTTCAAATTCCTCTTGCTGGGGCGTTGTATGCAGTTGAAATATTGTACGCAAGTACGGCGTTGGAATTTACGGCAATTATTCCATGTCTTATTTCGTCGGTGGTAGGTTATTCGACGTTTCGGTTTTTTCATGGGGAAGTGCGTTTGTTGGAAATTTCGGAGACGGTTGGTATTCAACACGGAACGGATTTTTTTATATTCCTTATTTTCATTCCGATCATTGCTCTTTGCGGGCTTCTTTTTGTTCGGATGGTCATGGAGCTTCGTAACCGGATATTCCGGCGTCTTCCTATTCCGGAGTTTTTCAAACCGGCGTTGGGCGGTTTCTTGCTTGGTTGTATTGCGTTGACTTATCCGCAAGTTCTTGGCGGCGGTTATGGATGGATGCACCGGTTGCTTGAAAATCAGTTACCGTTTTATCTGATTCTTTGTCTTATTGTTCCTAAAATGCTTGCTACCGCGTTGACGGTTTCTTCAGGCGGCGGCGGCGGACTTTTGGCGCCATCACTTTTTATTGGCGGACTGATCGGCGGAACACTCGGACATCTTTGTGGAATATTATTTGAAACAATTGGGATTTCAGGGTTAACACCGGACATGACGACTTGTGTTCTGATTGGTATGGCAACATTTTATTCAGGAATTGGTAAACTTCCTTTTGCGGCGGCGGTGATTGTTTGTGAGATGATTGGTTTTGATTTTACGATACTCATCCCGCTTTTTGTACTGAATCTTGTTCACATCGCCATTCAATCACCGTCAACCTCACTTTATGAGGAACAAGTGTTGGCACCGATTGACAGTGAATCGCATTTTGGTAACTATTCTATTGATCTTCTACAAGTGATTACAGTACAAGAAACATGTCTGGACAAAGAGAAAAAACGTACTGTTTTAACAATTCCGGCGGAGTCGTCGATTCCGCAAACGGCAAAACTGATTGCTTCAAAACCGGATTCGTTATTTCCGGTGGCGGACAAGGAAAACCATTTGATTGGAGTGGTACAATCCAGTGATATTTGGGCGGTTTTTCGGAGCCGAAAAAAGTGGGGTGCGTTGACTGCAAAAGACATTTCACGCAACCTGGAAATTGCCGTTTTCCCAAACGATAATTTGTATAAGGCGTTACGAATTTGCACGTTGTGGCAGATTTCCGAACTTCCCGTTGTTGACCCGCAACACCCAGACTTATTACTCGGAATGATTCGGCACCACGAAATAATCGCCGCTTATAATGAACGTCTTGCCGCCGCACAATGGACTTGATCCTTAATGTAAATCCGCTTTACGAAAATTCCGCTGAATAATTACAATATTACGATCTTTTAAAATAGCCCCTATTGTTTTTAGAAACTGTTATAGTAAAATAACCGATAATTTACCGGCAGTTTCAGTACAAATTTTTTAACTCAAAGGATAACGTAGTGAAATAAAAGTTTTTGTTTTAACAATCAGATGAATGCGTTAGCGTTCAAGTTGC
>JAITBS010000645.1 GCA_031283515.1 Planctomycetaceae bacterium | reverse complement strand
GCTATTCTCCTTAAAATAAAGAGGTATTGAAATTTAACAGATTACATAACAAATAATCTGTTTTAGTTACAAAGTGGGAAAAACTCAACGCCGAGAAACGGCAACAGAAATATCGCTCTTAGACAGGAGCGACACGATTGAAAAACAGGTTCATTCCCACCGACAAAAGTGGTGCATTATATGTGCAAAATATAACGCAAAATATACCCGCTGGATTGAACGCGACGCTCCCTTATCGGGAGCCACGCAACTTTTCAATCCACAATAATTTTCTACCCGGAAAATCCGGTTGTCATGTAAAAAATTACTGTTCGCCGAAGCGAATTTTTCAATAGTTGACGTACTCGATTTTTTTAACACCCGAAAAACAATTCGGGCGATTTATTTTTCAAAACGTAATTTGATCTCCAACTATTGAAAATTAAAAAACTAAAATCTTTATGTTGAGATAGTACACGAAAACAAAAAATATGTCAAGCCCTCTGAAAAAATTTTGTATCTATTCAGTTGTGATTTTATTTTTATGATAGGCGATCTATCTCAAACCTCATTTCTACCTAATTTTCCTAACAAAACAACCTCAGTAACAAAATGTATAAAATAAATATTAACCGCATTACCTCATTGTTCATTTTAATGAGGTTGGTGCGCGTGTTATCAATGGGCTACTGAGGTTGTTTTGTTGTTGAAATGAGGTGGAAATGAGGTTTGGGTCAGTTTCATTATTTCGTTTGTTTCATAATTCTTAAAAAAGAATCAACGAAAATCGGTGGACTCTGTTGATCAAAAGTGACCGTTACCATTTGATTCGGACCTGGTTACTGTACATTGTTCTTTGTTATGTTAAATTGTATTTATTCCGCAATTGTGAAAATATTCCCTTTCCTTACAATCTTGTCCGCAGATTACGCAGATAAACACAGATAAACACAGATTGCGAAACAACAACTTAATTTATCCACAATTTAACCATTGATAAAAAAACACGCCTCTATTTTTTGGGATTCAAAATGTTTCTTCGATTTCGACATGCTTTTACGTTAATTGAAATCTTGTTGGTTCTCATGATTATGTTGATTCTTGCGGGAGTGGGAATTCCTTTCCTTCAAGGCACTTTAGAGAGTCAACGGTTACGATCTTCCGCAGAAACCTTGCGCGGTGAATGGCATGATGCACGTCTTAAAGCGATGGAAGATGGGCAAATTTTGTGTTTTCGTTGCCAACTGGGAGGTTCGGATTTAATTTTTGACCGTATTCTCGATTCACATTTCACCGCCGGACTCTCTTCACGAGAAACAACCGAACGATTTGATCTGTCTGGTGAATTAGACCCGTTCGAAAAAGGAGGATTTACCGGAAAATCAGAAGATTTCATTTTGCGTGACCCAAGCCTGGCATCAGAAGAAACCGGTTCAAGATTGATCAAATTACCAAATTCAGTATTTATTGCGGACGTGATTGCGTTACCGGAAGAACGTTCCGTATTTTATCTTGGTCTGACCACGCCGGGCGAAACCGATGTTGTCGAAGAAAATGTTTCGGAAAGTGAAGCAGTTACAAATCAAGAAATCCGAATCGGTGAGACATCAGGTTTCGATGGTAAACTCTGGTCAACTCCGATTTTTTTTTACCCGGATGGAACAACTTCCACCGCCGCAGTCTTGTTAAAAAATAATCGGGGACATTGTATCGAAGTACGTTTACGCGGACTAACCGGAATCGCAAAACTAACCGAAATCAATTCCGCCGAAAATTATTCCGGTGAACTCAACGCCGAACGGGAACAAGAACCTGTTTACGAATAATCACGCTCCTTTGATATTCGATTACAACTCTCTTAACTCTAATATTATCAACAACTTACAAACTGGAGCGAAGGGGAGTCGAACCCCCGACCTCAGCATTGCGAACGCTGCGCTCTCCCAATTGAGCTATCGCCCCTTCTTACAAAAGAAAATTCGGTTCGATATAAGAAAACAAACCTTATTATTCCTGAGTCGAGGATTTGAATAATGGACCGGATTCAGCTCCAATACCGCCTTTCAACAATTCAGGTGATGATTCACCGTTTTCCGGTTGCTCTCCTGCTGCCGCCGCAGCCGCTGCTGCTTCCTGCTCCTCCGTCCATTCCGCACGCTTACGGGATAAACCGATTTTCCGCTCTTCAGGATCAACCCGCAATATCTTGACCTCAATTTCTTCGCCCACTTTCACAATATCTTCAGGATTCTCGACCTTGTGATTCGCTAACTCCGAAATGTGAAGCAAACCTTCCAAATCATCCTCCAAACTAATAAAAACCCCAAAATTAGTGATTTTTGTTACAGTTCCTTTTACCAATTGGTTCGGCTGATATTTTTCCGGAATTCTTTTTTCCCATGGGTCTTCGGTAAGTTGTTTCAGTCCTAACGCAATCCTGCGGTTTTTCTTATCCACTGAGAGAATCCGACATGTTATCTGTTGTCCTTTTGTTACAACTTCATTCGGATGCGAGATTTTACGTACCCAAGACATGTCACTTACGTGCAGCAATCCATCAATTCCTTCTTCAATCTCAATAAACGCTCCGTAATTCGTCAAGTTGCGAACCGTTCCCACTACTTCCTTACCAATTGGATATTTTTCATCCACAAGTTCCCAAGGATTGTCTTGTGTTTGTTTAATACCCAACGAAATTTCTTGACGATCTTTGTTAATCAAAAGAACCGCCACTTCAACTTCGTCTCCAACGGAAAGCATTTCACTTGGATGATTGATACGTTTTGTCCACGACATTTCACTAATATGTACCAAACCTTCAATACCTTCCTCAAGTTTAATGAAGGCACCGTAACTCATTACATTGACTACAGTTCCCTTAACTTTTGAACCGACGGGATACTTGTCTTCAACATTTGCCCAAGGACTAACCGTTTTCTGTTTCAATCCGAGTGAAATTTTTTCTTTTTCCCGATCAATACTTAGAATCACGACTTCCAGTTCTTGATCGATTTTTACCATTTCGTTTGGATTATTGATTCGTCCCCAACTCATATCGGTTATGTGGAGCAAACCGTCAATACCGCCAAGATCAATGAATGCGCCAAAGTCCGCAATATTTTTGATCGTTCCTTTACGGATTTCGCCTTCGTTAAGTTGGTACAAGAGAGCGGTTTTTTTCTCTGCCCGTTCACTTTCAATCATTGCCCGCCGACTAACAACAATATTTCGCCGAGCCTCGTCAATTTTGAGCACTTTGCATAAAATACTTTTGTTAATATATTCACCAATATCGTTGGGACGACGCACATCCACCTGACTTGCCGGCAGAAAAACAGGAACGCCAATATCAACTAAAAGTCCGCCTTTGATTTTACGAAGCACCATACCGTTCACAACATCGCCTTCTTTAACCGACTTCATCATGTTGTCCCAGGCTTCGATCTTGGCAGCCTTGCGTTTGCTCAAGTTGATCATCCCGCGAACTTCTTCGCCTGTAACTTCGTCTTCGATTTCCTCGATGAGAACTTTTATCATTGTACCGGGAACCGGAGGGTCGTCTTCCTCTTCCCATTCTTCTAGGGGCACAATACCTTCGCTTTTATAGCCGATATCGACGATCACAAATTCGTTTTCGATGCGAACGATTTTACCTTCAGTGATCTGGTTCCCCACAACTTCTTGACCGCCCCATTCGTTTTCTTCTATCGGCGTACCATTCAATGCCGCATCTACTTGCGGTTCCCAATTATCTTCATTTGCATCAAGTTCACGGATAAGGTTCAGTTTGACCACAATAAAAGTTCCTACACAGTAAAATTTTTTTGAAAAAAGCCCCTCCGTTATCCAATCACGAAGAAAAAAGGCAATAATCCATGTTCAGTTTTTCAACAAGTCAGAAAATGCAATGTCTTTCATGAAAAGAAGTTACTCAATATCAATAACAAATCAAATTCAGTAAAAAACAAATGATTTTACCCCAGTAAACATAGTTGAACGGAAATATTTTAGTTATTTAATTCCGTTCGTGAAGGGGGGGTGTGAAAAACAATGAGTGGTGTTGTGATGTGATGCGATCTTAGCTGAAAACAGAGCGAAGTGTCAGAAAAACGCCAATTAAAAGAAAAAGAACACTCGCAATACGCCGTAACCCATATTCGAATCGGCTCAAGATTTGGAATGTTCCACTGAGATATTGGCTGTGAAAGGCTAAGATTCCGGCAAAAGCAAGAATTGGTAATGCCGTCCCGATTCCAAAAATGAAAGGGAACCAAAAAACCGATTTTGCATTTCCTGAAAGTACAAGCATGGCAAGAAAAGTTGCGGCGGTTGTCGGGCAAAACGCCATAGCAAACAAGGCTCCCAACGGCAACGCACTCCACAAACCAAGATAATCAACGATCTTGCGTACTATTTTTTCATTATGACTCGGTAACGAGAATTTTATCAGACCGATCAACATCATCCCAATAAGAATCATGATTGGTCCAAGCCAAACATGCAATATTGACGTAAAAAAAAGTGTTAATTGGTCTCCTGAAAAAAACGGTATTGCCAGTACGAAAAACGCTAATGTAAGAAAAGTCAGAGATTGACCGACGGCATAAAGTAGTCCAGAAATTAAAACATCACGGCTTCGTCCCACTCGTCGTCCGATATAAGCCATTGCCGCAATATTCGTCATCAACGGACAAGGGCTAATTGCGGTTTGTAATCCCAACAACGCAACACCGCTGAATGTCAACCACCATTCCACCGTACTCATATTAGACCAATCATTCTAAATAGTTGTAATATTTGAATTTGGGTAATATTTTGATCATTTCGATTCGATATTTGAGCCGTTCACTGTTCCTAACTTTCTGACAACAAATATCGGTTTGCAATCGTAATTCCGCTGACAATCGCCCCGATAATTCCCACCATACCCTGATCAGTACCACAAACGAATAAGTTTTCCAGATGTGTTCGACCATCGTATTTTTTTTCGGGTGCTCCGTAAATGGCGCCGTTTTCTTTGCGGGTGAAACGGCGAATCGTCAAGGGAGTGAACATATCCGTATCGATAACATGTTGCCGGAAATCAGGAATAAACCGAATTGCCGATGTCAAAATGTTTTCGTACCAAATTTGTTTTTGACGCCGATATTCTTCCGGTTCAAGATTTTTCCATTGGTCGAAATTGGCAAGAGCGGTGATTCGGATGATTCCTTCGCCCAAAGATTCGGCATAATCAAAATTATTCGGCGAACAGATCACACCGCTTCGAAGATCAACCGGAATAGCCGGTTTTTCGTAAGAAAAACGGTCGGAATCATTGAAAAATACAATTGTTCGGTTATGTCCTAAGAGTTTGGGTTCTTTATCCAGAACGCTGATAGTTTCAATAAATCCGAGTTGTCCGGTTCCGAGTTGACGGCTTTGTTCTTCGGCGGTTTGGCAATCGCAGAGTTGCATTGTTTCGAGCCAGCCTGCCGAAGAAAGAACATTTTTGGTTTCGACATCTGAACCGTCACTCAAACGAATTTTATCGACACGTCCTTTGCGTGAAAAAATTTTCTGAACTCCGGTTCGTAACCGTAATTCGCCGCCCAACATTTTGAATTTATTCAATAATTTTTTCAAAATAAGACGTACACCATCGAATGGACGGGCAAAACCTTCAAGAAAAATGGAACGGAACATGATACAAAATTGTCCGAATTCCATATCACGTTCGCGAGCACCTCCATAGTAAAGGAGTGGGCAGAAAATCATCTCAATGAGCAACGGGTCGGAAATATGCCGTGACACAAACGCTCGTGCCGAACCGCCTGAAATCCCAATACCGAGTTGGTCATAATCAATCAGTTCATTTACTAACCGCATTAAACCATCAACTTGTTTTGGAAAATATTTTCGTACTTCAGAAACAAATAATTCGAAATGATTGTTAAAATTTAAACGGATATTCGGAAACGCGATAGTTGAGCCGATTTGCGGTACTAAAGCGAGTTCGTCCCATGTCAAGCGGAGGTGCCGTAAAAGCCGCGACAAAGGACCGGATTTCGTTCCTTTTGGAACGTAATTGGTCAGAGCATGCAGTCCGACATCTAGAGTTCTGCCGCGTTGGCGGTAAAACGAATTAAGTCCTCCGATGGTGTAATGCTGTTCAAGAATGCAAACACGTTGATTGTAATGAGCCAATCTGATTCCGGCAGCAAGACCGGACATTCCTGCCCCGATAATAACTGTGTCATAATCCATGAAATATTAACCTCAAATCCAGACATTGATAGCCGGTAAAAATCAAAATTACCCGAAGAGGAAATTCTCCCTCATAAAGATAAAAATGTCAAGAGCAATTCATTGACATATTTTTATTGATATTTTTCGGCAATAGTAGGCAAGACTCAACGAGGAAAATTTCTAAAATTCGCATATTTTAACTTTATCCGAAAATTTGTTGTTCACTCTTTATTTTTTCGTAATCTATCAGTGGAATTATTATTTTTTATTCTTCACCCCAGAGG
>JAITBS010000376.1 GCA_031283515.1 Planctomycetaceae bacterium | reverse complement strand
CGTGGGACACTTTTTCTGACGAGTTTTGTCATTGGGTGTCCCGCAAACGCTTGTACTTTATTTTTTGAACGATAATTATTTTTTATTTCTTTTTTTATTTTTTAATATTTTTAGTAGGTAAAATTTTGTTATTTTTATGAGTCGATATTTCTTCCAATCAGAACGTCTCAAAGTGTAAAATCGAATGACGCCTTTTGTCAAATCGACCTCCGCACGCACCAGCCGATTGATCCAATGTCGATGTACAAAAAAATCTTTTTCCAAAAACGAAACATAACCAAGAGCATCCGTTCTTCGCAAATAAATAATCATTGCGTTGCTCAAATTCGGCAAAGTTGTTTCGTCCCATTTCCAATTTTTGGGAAACTTCCTGTGACGCGGCGCGGTCAAAATAGTTGGTTGTTGTCTCAACCGATGTTCAAGAACATATTTTTCCAAATGTCGCTTGACCTGACGAATATTTTTGAAATATTTTCGTCGCCAAAATTTTTGTTGTATCTCTCCATTGAAGCGTTCGATCTTGTTCTGAAATCCCTGTCGATAAGGCGTCGTGAAAATAGGAATCACGCCAAGAGACAAACAAAAACGAATCACTCTTCCTATCGCATTTTCTTTTCGAGTGCCTTGAAAAACCATGCCGTTGTCAAACTGCACATACTTGGGAAGTCCAAATGTTCGCCAGTGGTTTGTCAACGTATCTATTATAATTTCCACTGTGATAACGCGACTCGCAACCGAACAAAGCAACGAACCATGTAGCGAAATCCCATTGAACAACTGCACCTCTTGACCGCCACGCAAGTACAAGCCCTCAACAATATCGAAACTATCAAGTTCCTCTTTCTTGTTGACAAGGTCTCGCAAATACCAACCGGGAGGAGGAGACGAATAACGAATACGAACTCGCCGATCAACAAGACCATAACGCTTAATAATATTCGCGATTGTTCGTCGCGATGGAACTTCACAATAACCGCGTTCAATCATCGCGGAACGAATCGCATCGGGGCCATAAAGACCAAGAATACTTTTCTCTTTGAGATAATGGCGAACAGAAAGAACTCGCTTTTCAACTCGCTCAAATGACTTGTTCGCCGGTCGTGATGTTCCTGATTTTTGGTCAAAAAAATCAACTCGGTCAAGCCGTTTACCAGCAGCGAATTTGACCCATCGTTGAACTGTGGATTTCGACTCATGGAAAACTTTGGCAACTTCGCGAAACGAGTGATTCGCACGATAAAAAGCAACCATATCGCGACGTCTCAATGCAACTAATTGATCATTTTTTTAATACTCATTTTAATTGAAGGTGGAGGGGAGTTAATAATTTCATAAACGGTTAATAAAAACCGACAACTCATTATAACATGTCAACCGCTGTCCCACAAACTCGCCAGAAAAAGTGTCCCACGAACCCTTGCACTTGACCCTTATCAATTTTATTAATTGGCATGAGTCCTCTTTTATTGATTTCTTGTTGCGGAAATAGGTATCCGAAAATGGTTCGAGTCAATGCTCATGTTACACTGGATGGACAACCATTTCCGAATGTACAAGTTTTTTTGAGTCCGCTCAATGGGGAACGTGGTGCGTTGGGAATTTCAGACAAGGAAGGTTTTGTGACGTCTTTTTCAACTTTTCAGACAGGTGACGGAGTCATTTCCGGAACACATAAAGTTTCGGTCATACCGAAATTGCCGCCGCCAATGTCTGGAACAACATCCACACCTGAACAAATCGCTCTGGAAAAGAAAATGCGTGAAGCCCCTGATAATATCACCCCGCCTTTTCCAGATAAATATAAAAGTTTGGACACATCAGGAATTACCGTAATTATTGAACCAAAAACTAAAGAAATTACGGTTGAGATGACTTCAAAATAATCTTAAAATATACTTTTTGCATTCATTATTTTAATGTTATAACGATTTATATTAAACAATTACCATCGTGGCAGCAAATTCCAATGGTGGTAGGCGACCTTTCGCCGAAAGGTTTTAAACAATAAACCTACGGTCGCAACGGTTAAGCCGGTTTTCCCATTTCCGTCCATAAACAGGGGCAAGTCGGCTATCGCCGACGCGATATTTCGCCGAAACGTTGACTCTTAAGTAAATCGTAACACAAATAAAACATCAATCAAGAGAATGCAAGAAGTATCATTTTCAGGATCACAACAATCATTATTGCACATTTATCATTTAATGAAAAGAAAGGACATTTCTATGCTCTTAACATTATTCCGATTTTCAGTTTTACAATTTGTTGCGGTAATATTATTTATTTTCGCAACTACAAGTTTGTTTGCTACAGAACCTTCCGTACCTACAAAACTTCGAGCTCCTGCTTATCCGTTAATTGTTCATGATCCATATTTTAGTGTGTGGTCGTTTGGCGATAAACTGACGGAGGTGCCAACCACCCACTGGACTGGAAAACCACAACCAATTACCGGAACAATTATCATTGACAATGGAACCCCGTTACGGTTTATGGGAACGGAACCAAAAGAGTTTATTGTTATGCCGCAAACAATGGTCGATTATTCTCCAACTCAAACGGTTTATACTTTTGCCAACGAACAGGTCAAACTGACGTTGAAGTTTACCACACCGGCGTTACCGGATGATCTGGATTTGCTGAGTCGTCCGCTTTCGTATCTCACTTATCAGGCGGTTGCAATTGACGGTAAAACACATAATATTACATTACGGTTTACTGTTTCTCCGCTTATCGCTGTCAACACGCCGGAGCAAAAAGTTATTGGTCAAACATTGGACGGACTCAACGGACTTGAGGTGATTCAAACCGGTCACACGGAACAACCAATACTCGAAAAGAAAGGAGACAATCTCTGTATTGATTGGGGATATTTTTATCTTGCAACAAAAAAAAATCCGGCAACATTACTTCGTTTTATCCCAGAAACACCGGACTCATCTGCATTCCTTTCAGCAGTAACACAATGGTCTGATGTTGGAACGCAGCCGTTCATGAATTATCTGATTTTCGCGTATGATGATATTCAATCAATCTGTTATTTCGGACAATTTCTGTCACCGTATTGGCGGAGGAACGGATTGGATGCACGAGGACTTTTACAAGAAGGAGCAGAACGGTACAATGAAAATGTACAAAAATGTGACCGATTTGATGAAGAACTTGTCGGTAATTTGATTACTGTCGGTGGACAAAAATATGCGGAACTTTGTTCACTGGTTTACCGGCAAACGTGGGGAGCAAATAAAATTGTTACTGCGGAAGATGGAATGCCGTACATGTTTTCAAAGGAGAATTTCAGTAACGGTTGTATTGGAACTGTTGATGTGTTGTACCCGCATACACCGTTTTTACTTTTTTTCAATCCGCAATTACTCAAGGGAAGTTGTGTACCGGTGTTTAATTATGCGGAGTCGAAGCAATGGCAGTATGATTACGCTCCGCATGATCTCGGAACTTATCCACAGGCAACCGGTCAGGTTTACGGTATGGGTAAAAATGTTGGTGATGGTGCGAGAATGCCGGTAGAAGAATCAGGTAATATGCTCATTATTGTTGCAGCTCTTGCCGGAATTGAGGAAAACGCCCAATTTGCCGAACAACATTGGGATACGCTCACTCTTTGGGCAAATTATCTTGTCCAAAACGGTTTCGATCCGGAAAATCAACTCTGTTCCGCCGACATGTTTGGGCATCTGTCGCATGTAACCAATCTTTCACTCAAAGCAATTATCGGTATTGGGGCATACGCAAAACTTTGTGAACAACTAGGAAAAACAGACGAAGCAAAGAAATATCGTACTATTGCGAAAAATTACGCACAAAAATGGATTACAATGTCCAAAGATGATGGACGAACACGGCTGGCGTATGACAAACCGGGGACATGGTCAATGAAACATAACTTGATTTGGGACACAATTCTTGAAACACATCTTTTTCCTGAATCACTTGCAATTGAAGAAATTAATTGGTACAAAAAAGTACAAAACCGGTATGGTATTCCGGTTGACAGCCGCACAGACAACTCACTCATTGATTGGGTTCTCTGGAGCATCACACCGGCAAAAAATCAGCACGATTTTGAAACACTTTTTAATCCGATTTATGATTACGTCAATGAAACACCGAACCGTGTTCCTCTTTCCGATTGGTTCTTCACAACAAACGCCAAACAACGTGGTTTTCAGGCGCGTTCTGTTGTTGGCGGAGTGTACATTAAAATGCTGACCAACAGTTCACTTTGGAAAAAGTATTCACAACGTGCAGAGCGAATCGGTAATTATCGTTCGTCATATCCCGCAAATGTAACGATAAAAGAGATAGTTCCAACATCGCAAACTGAATCAACTGTTTGGCGATACACACTGGAAAAACCAGCGGAACACTGGATTCAGCCGGACTTTGATGATTCTGGTTGGCGTAGTGGAAAGAGCGGTTTCGGCGGGAATGCCCCACTTCCAAATAATCCTGTTATTGGAACACATTGGACAACCAGTGAGATTTGGTTACGGCGGGAATTTGAGCTTGTAGAGATTCCACAAAAAACAATTTTGTTTGTGTATTACGATGAATCTCCGGAGATTTGGATCAATGGAGTTTTCGCCGCGAAACGTAACGGTTATTCAACATCATTCACGTTGCTCGAAATCAATCCTGATGCGGTCAAAACATTGAAAAAAGGAAAAAATGTAATCGCCGTCAAAGCCTCTCAAACCTATGGTGGTCAATATATTGATGTCGGACTCGGACTTCTCCATGAAGAAACGAATAATTAGCCCGTCTCCAATTTAATATAATTATCTATCTCTACGCAAACTTTAACAATGAAACATTCATAGAAAAATGAATTATTGTTTAAAAAATAGGATTGATACATTAAAATAGTCATAACCGTTCACTGTAATAATTAAAAGGTTGGCAATCTTTCGTTGTAACCGTTCACGGTTTTTTAAATTCGGAATGTAATTTTGGTGTAACTGTTCGTGTTTTAATTTTTATATTGGTCTTATTTTTTTCTTTTTTATAGTTACAATTCGCGTATGGACATGAAAATTGAAAACAAACAATTATTGGAAATTATTTGCGAACTTTTTTATTTGGTCGAACAAATCAATTCAGATCTTGAGAAATACAAAGCCAAAATGGAAAAGCTCACGGCTAAAAATACTTCGGTTGATGTTTTCAACGATTCATCAGCGAGATGCGATTTCGTCTCGTTCTTGGATTCGGCAAATGAATAAACACAAACGGGCAATTCTTGGCATGAACGATTTTGGAGTGTAATAACAACTTGTAAACAACAAAAGAAAAATGTCATGACATTCTTGCAAAGTTGTGTTGCCGCATTCCTCAAGGGACTACCTCCGCCCAATATCTTACAAAATTAAAAAAATATCAAAACATAAAATGACCACGATAAAGGTACGTAAAAAAATAAAAATTACCGTGAACTGTTACAACAAATTAATATTTTTGTATTAAATATTTATTCTCCTTTTGCTTCCGATTAAATTAGTGATTGGTTGGTTTCAAGGGAGCGAGTAACGGTTTATCGTTATTCACACCTGACCAGAGAACACCGTAAAATTTCCCGTCTTCTTTCGTTTCAAAATCACTTTCGACAAACTTGACCAGCAATTCGGAAGGTTTTTCGTCAGGATGAAGAAGTTCCAAACCGGCGGCAATTCGTATCTCTCCCATTTCCCGAAACGGAAACGCTTTTTCCTCGCCTTCATAGCAAATTCCCACCACCGCAACAGAATGGTCTTTCTGTTCCGTTTTCCAGATTACTGTTGCGCCGTCAAAAGAGCAGGTGTCGGCAACATGAATTACCGCACGAATTTGTCCGGAAGTAAGTTCAAAACGGTTGGAGTCCAATGTTTTAACGGCGGCATTGGGGGCTTCGAGTTGGTAAACAACCTGAAACGATGTTGCATTAAAACTACCGGTTTTCCAAGGACGGTCAAAACTCGGATGCATACTTCCCTGATCTTTCAACAATCCCATTGCCGAAACGATTTTTGTTCCCGATTGCCGATGCCGTCCCCACGCACTGCTAAAATCAGAACCATTATGTAAAAACCGGAGCCGTAACACCGGAGTTGGTGAACCGGAATGTGCCCAATAACCAATTAAACCGCGGCTTTGTTCCCAAAATGTGTGATAAGTTACCGAGCCAAGTGTTGCAACAGAATCCATCCAGGTTGTTCCCAGAACATCGAACTCAGGACGTCCTTGTGCAAAAACATAATGACGTTCTACCGGATTTTGGGGAATCTCCTTAAAAAAATGTTGTAACGGTTCAGGAATCGGAACCATTGGAACAAGTTGCATGGAATTGGCAACAGTATTCTTCGGTAATAAACCGGCACGGAATAAAATTCCGTTTCGTGTTTGAGGTGAAAGCCGATCATTATAACTTCGTGCATGAGGACCAGCCCATTCTCCGGTTGGAACATGATAATGCTCCGCAACCATTTTCCACGCTTCACCAAGCAATTCTGTTGCAACATTTCGGCATTCCGAATCGGAAACAAGATAAAGCATCCGTTCCAATTCATGAATAACAACCATTGTATAAGTCGGACTATTGTATTCATTAAAACCTCCTACTTTTTTGTAATAATCAAGATTTTGTTGAATCCGTTTTCGTCCGTAATTGAGAAATTCCGGTATTTCAAGAATTTCGCCGGCGGTTGCCGTAACCACCGCACCCATAATAGCAATATTAGTGTAACCGGGACCGACATTCCGTTTGATGATAGCGCGGCAACAATATTCCAGCGATTTTTTTGCTTTTTCCCGAACATCATCGGAAAGCCGTTCCGAAAAATCGTGCAAAATAACCGCAAGAACTGCTCCTTGAAAATCTGCCCAGTTGTAATCGACATAAGCCATTTGATTAA